>JAJZEJ010000129.1 GCA_021828635.1 Chloroflexota bacterium | reverse complement strand
ACGTACGAGACCGTAGCACAGCGTGCGCTCGACGCCGGCGTGCTTATAATCGCCGCTGCAGGCAACGACAGCGACCGCCGCAGAAACATAATCAATCCGGTCAGCCACCCAGCGAATTGCCCAGTAGAATAGCACGTGGATAACCGAGCGCATCCAAAAAACGCTTCAAATAGAGGACATGCGTGCTGATATTCACCCCTTCAGGTGCTACCGGCGTTCGGCCAAATCCCGGCAAATCTGGCGCGTAGACCAGGAAATTGCGACGCAAAAGCGGCAAAAGCGCCGTCCATATTTCGGCTGAGTTCCCTATACCATGTATGAGAATGAGTGGAGTGCCACGTCGGCCTGCACAATAATAGTGCATTGGCACTCCATTCAAATTATAGCTATACTCACGCACTCCTCTTGCCAATAGCCACCAACGTAACAAACCATTCACCGTTTCCAATGGTTGGCGATATAACTGGGTTGCCAGCAAGGTACCACCCGCCAGCAAACCCAGGCCGGTTGTCATTGACAACAAGTGTACCCGTTGATTTTTCTGCACCGTCTTCTTATCCATAGAAAGATTTTACTTCAGTCTTACACTGTTATCAGTAAACCGATGCCGATACCGAGCAGGCCACCTACAAAAACCTGAATTGGCGTATGACCAATTAATTCGCGTAGGCGCTTCTCTGCCATTGGATGGCCCTGAAAAGCTTCATCGATCATCTGATTGAGGATACGAGCTTGAATGCTTACCGCACGTCGCACACCGGCGGCGTCATACATCACAATGCTCGCCAGCACAACCGCGATAGCGAACGAGGCCGAACCGAGGCCATTCACGCGCCCAGCCGCTGTCGCCAAACCCGTGACCAGCGCGGAATGTGAACTGGGCATACCACCAGAGGAGACCAAACGGCTCGGTATCAACTTACGCTGCTGAATCAACTCAAGAAACACCTTGCTTACCTGTGCAACAGCCCAAGAGAGCAGGGCGGCGATCAAGATACGATTATTAAATAGTGCATTTTGCAGCATAGGGTTCGGCATCCTCTCTTATTCAATCTCGAATGGCTGGGTGGTAACAGTGCCATCAGGCTCAACACGTAGTTGCTCGACGACAAACTCAGCTTTGTGCAACAATGCGCGACATTGCTGTGCCAATCTCATACCATCCTCATAGCACTGTAGGGCGCGTTCCAGGGGTAGTTGCCCATTTTGCAGAGCAACGACCGTAGCTTCCAATTGTGCGAATGCCTCTTCAAACGTGAGTGTTTCCATTATGCTTCTTATCCCCTTATGCTCTCTATGTTCTCACGAACCTGAACAGAAATAAAACCGTCCTTGACCTGGAGCGTCAGCATCTCACCATCCTGTACCTCTTGTGGGTCGGTAATAATCACCTGGTCGCGCTGTCGGCGTACAATAGCATAGCCACGCGCAATCGTTAGCAACGGACTAAGGGAGTGTAGACGCAAAGCAGCACTACGTAACCGTTCCTGGCGCAGTGCCAGCAGATGCTCCATCCGCGTCTGTAAACGTGCTGTTATCTCATCGAGTTGCTGGCGACGGCGCTCGATCAGCCCAAGTGGACTGGAGCGTTGCAGTTCGTTCTGTTTGTAGGATAGTTGGTCGTCCAGATCATACAAATAATCCTGCATTATCGTCGTCAATTGGTGGCATAGCGCCTCTACCTCAGTCCGCCAATCAGCGATATTGGGGACAGCCGCCGTGGCAGCCGCCGTTGGCGTTGAGGCCCGCTGATCCGAGACAAAATCGGCGATAGTAAAATCAGTTTCGTGTCCAACGCCGGTGATGACGGGAATACGTGAGCGAGCAATGGCACGCGCGACGATCTCTTCGTTGAAAGCCCAGAGTTCCTCTATCGAGCCTCCACCGCGTCCTACAATGATAACATCAGCTTCTCCCTGCTCATTAAGTAGATCAAGTGCCTCGGCGATAGCCGCAGGTGCCTCAGTTCCTTGCACTAACGTAGGGGAAAGAATAACACGCGCCAGGGGATAGCGTGAATGCAATACACGCAGCATATCACGCAACGCCGCCGCTTGGGGCGAAGTCACGATCCCGACCACGGCTGGCCGCTCCGGCAAGGGACGCTTACGTTCTTCCGCGAACAAACCCTCTTCGCTCAAACGGACCTTGAGCTGTTCAAAGCGTTGGAAGAGCGCACCAGTGCCAAAGAGGCGCACACTCTCAACATACAGCTGAAGCTTGCCATCGCGCTCATAGAAGGCGATACGCCCATTAGCAGCCAATGCCACGCCATCGCGCAAGTCCGGCGCGGAGGAGCGAATGCGAGCATTTTTGAAAAAGACACAATGAAGTTGTGCCTCACCTTCTTTTAATGTAAAATAGCAATGGCCAGACGAGTAGGTCTTGCAATTTGATACCTCACCTTGCACCCAGATATTTTGCAAGATATCGGTTGTTGCGAGTAACGCCTTGAGATAAGCTGACAACTCACCAACGCTCACCACAGGCGGTATGTCGGATGTGCCAAAGAGATACATCGTATCCATACTGTCCAGGCCATCCATCTACTTCGACTCCTCTGCGCTCTCAACGATAATGAGTGGCTGCCCATATTCAACGGCTTGCCCATCCTGCACCATAATCTCGGCGACACGACCAGCAAAGGCCGATTCAACCTCATTGATAACATTCAAGGATTGGATGGTTGCCACTAACTGTCCAACCTTGATGCGGTCGCCAACCGCAACCAGCGTACCACCCTTTGGCTTAGCCCAGGGATGAAAGATACCTACGAGAGGTGCGACAATCGTCTGCGATGTCGATACCGGCGTATCATCCACAAGCTCCGTCGGCACACTGACTAGCATAGCGCCTTGCGCGGCATTCTCCACCAATTTCGCCTTGCGCAACACCAGGCGCGTTCCCGCATCAGCAGATTTCAGTTCGAGTTCCGCTACATCGCTGCGATCAAGCAGGCGCACCAGACGCTGTAGCTGTTCGACACTTATAAGATCGTCGCCATCCTCAGCCTCATCATGAGAGGATGAGTTTCCATTATATATGTGTTGTTTATTGCCGTCCATACTCTACGCTCCAGCTTACTGTATAGAACATACCTGCTTAGACACGCTCTACATATGTTCCTGTTGTGGTATTGATACGAATCAGATCATCGGTTGAGAGGAAAAGCGGAACCTGGACTACTAAACCTGTCTCGGTCGTCGCAGGCTTGGTACCACCAGTCGCGGTATCGCCTTTGAATCCTGGCTCGGTATAGGTAATGCGCAAGACAACTTTTTCAGGCAGCTCAACCGAGAGCGGCACATCCTCATAACTCACTATATCCAGTTCGAGGTTATCAATCAGGTAGTTTTTGGCTTCACCGAGCTGCTCGCTGGTCAATACTACGTCATCATACGTGTTGGTGTCCATAAAATGATACTGATCGCCATCCTGATACTGATAGGTCACGGTCGCACGATCCAGGTAGACACGCTTAAACTTATCTCCGGCATCGCAGGTACGATCAAATGTTGCGCCGCTACGCAGATTACGCAATTTCAAGCGTACAATCGCGCCGCCACGTCCCATTTTGATATGCTGC
>JAJZEJ010000801.1 GCA_021828635.1 Chloroflexota bacterium | reverse complement strand
GGAAATTCTTAACAGGTCGCATTCCATTTTCGGTTCGATAATCACGCCACTGTCTTTCATACTTAGGCTGCTTGCTACTCATCACATTCCCCTACGTATATCTTTGCCTAGAATATATCATATTTGATATCATCTTACAATAAGAGGAATGATCAGTTTTTTCTTATTTCCCCAATGCTCTCCTATGCGCTTTTCCACGTTCATAATACCGTTCAGCACTCCCAATCAGATCAGCTCGTTCGGCCTCATTCAATTCTCTTGTTACTTTGGCGGGGACACCTAACGCCAGCATGCCGGAGGGGATGTGTTTGCGTTCGGGAACCAGCGAGGAGGCACCGATGATGGTATCGTCGCCGATGATGGCATGGTTTAGTACGACGGCGTTGATGCCGATCAGGACGCGATTGCCGAGTGTGGCTCCGTGGACGACGACGTTGTGGCCGATTGTACAGTCGCCACCGATGGTTAGGGGTGCATCAGCGTCCAGGTGTAGGGTGCAATTATCTTGAATGTTGCTGCGTTTGCCAATCACGATGGGGCCGGTGTCGCCGCGAACGACGGTGTTATACCAGATGCTCACGCCCTCGTGAATGGTCACGTCGCCGATGATGAATGCTCCTGGGGCGATAAAAACGTCGTCGGCAATCGTGGGCCAGATACCATTGAAAGGTAAAATCGTCATGGCTTACTCCTTATCTTGCGCGACACGCCGAATGACGTAGCAGATTTCGTCCAGGCGGCGATCATAGTGGGCATCGTTGGGGTTGAAACTATTGATGAGGACACGCCCATAGCGATTGCCCTCGGCATGAATGTACTCAGTGCTATTCAGGGCTAGAGCCACATGTACGATAGAGATGGTGGCAAAGAAAATAAGGTCGCCTTCACGCATCTCCGAGCGTGGCACGTCTTGTGTCAGTGCCGCATATTGCTGATCTGCATCGCGTGGCAACAGATAGCCGCCCATACGATAGCAGAGTTGTACCAGCCCACTGCAATCAATGCCCCGTATCGTCGTCCCACCCCATAGATAAGGTGTGTCGAGAAACAGGCGGGCGTAGCGTGTCACGGTTGAGAGTGGTTCACGTGGATAAAGGGCATCAAAGCTTCGACCGGCATGCATGCTAATTGCGGAACGTGCAAGCCACGCCGAGCGTTCGCCCGGCAATGCTACCTGCACACGCTGCGTATCAGTGGTATCCAGTAGGGGAAGCGCACTTGAGAGATACGCACTCCCAAGTCGCGCCTCTCCACTTCTATGCACGTAGAGTGGCGTTTGGGGAATGCTGACAATGGCGGTCAATGGTAACGGTGTGGCGCAACACGTGCTAACTTTGCAAAAACCCTTGATGACCGGTTCGTCCAGTTCGTCGCTGCGTATCCAGCCCGTATAATCACTTAATGACACGTGTGTCCATACACCCTGCACATCATCAGCTTGCGCCTGTGCATTCAGCAATGCCTGCGTGACCAGTTCTGCAGCGCCATCAGGCTCATTTCTCACATCCGCTACACCTATAGCAACCGCGTAAGTATCTGTCGTCATGGCAGATGTTCCTTTCTTCAGCTACACAGACAGTATAGCATGAAAGCTTGTCACAACGGCGGGGTTATAGACGTGTCGTAAGGGTATAGATTCGTTGGCTATCAGCAGTCGTTTGTTATGAAAGGCACGCCAATGGTACTAAGTGATCGCTACACTGTTTATCTCCCAGCAGAGAAAGAGACCGCCGACCTGACGCGCGGCTCTGTATTATTCATTGGCACTGCGACGGTTCTCCTGCAATATGCCGGTTTTACGATACTGACCGACCCGAATTTCCTGCGTCAAGGCGAGCAGGTGCATCTTGGTTACGGCATACGTTCGATGCGTCAGACGAACCTTGCCATAGATTTGCAGCAATTGCCACCCATCGATTTTGTTCTGCTCTCACACTTTCACGAAGATCATTTTGACCGCCGAGTAGCGCGTGAGCTTGACCGGGGTACGCCGATTATCACCACACCTCAAGCTTCGCTGAAACTGCGCCGTCGTGGCTTCGCCGCTACTGAGCCGTTAGCAACATGGGAGACGTTGACGCTTCATAAAGGATTGAGCATGTTGCGCCTGACGGCGCTACCGGCTCGGCATGGCCCTCCACTGGTTGGGCGTGCATTGCCACAGGTGATGGGGAGCATGTTGGAGTTCATGGATCAGGATGGGCAGGTACTCAGGCGCATTTACATCAGTGGTGACACGTTATGGTACGATCAACTGAAAGCCATTCCACAGCACTATCCGCAGATTGATCTCTCACTAATGCACCTGGGTGGTACGCGCGTCATGGGTATACTGGTAACGATGGATGCACAGCAAGGTTTGGAAGCTCTGGAGAACATTAACGCGCATAAGACTGTTCCCATCCACTATAATGATTATAGCCTCTTCAAGTCGCCCCTAGACGATTTCAAACGAGTCGTCGCCATCTCTGGTCTGGAAGAGCGCGTTGTCTACCTCAATCACGGTGATAAATACACCTTTGAGGTGCTGGAAAAACAAGAGAGGTAAATAAATCGAACAACACTATCGGCACCGGCACCGCCGATACCCATAGTGTTGTTCGATTTATGATGGAAGTCAGGCATGTGCGGTTTTTTCAGGTTGAGCCGTGTTGCTAGCGGATTGTGCGACAGCATGTGGGCGGCGGCTGGTGTACAGTACGCCGACGAAGAAGATGATCCAGCCCACGGCCATGATGGCCCAGAAGAGACCCTCCACGCCCAGAAAACGCGCTAGCGTACCGGCAGCAGCATCGGTTAAGGCTCCGACCAGGATGAGTACGTTCGCTAGAACGAGATTGAACGTATTGAAACCTGCCGTTTGCGATTGGCGGCGTAGCAATTTCCAACCCGAATAAATGGCAACACCAGCTACCGCGACTACACCGAGCGAGTTTAGCACGATGATCGTCACGAGCCAGGGACCAGGGAGCAGAATACCGGTACCAGGGGTGCCAGCAATTTTCGCCAGAGCAGCTACATCAATCTGCGCGAAAAAAATTAGCACGGCTGCCAGCGCACTCATCAGGTAGAGCGCGGTCAGGCAGATCAGCGTAGCACGCCGTTTAGCGACGAGTGCGAGGCTACCGAGACCGAGCCAGGCTGGCATCAGCGCCCCGCCGAGAATATAGTAGAAGCGGAAAAGCAACGCACCGACGAAGCTGGTTGGTTGCGCGAACAACATACAGAGATACGAGAGCGTGGCGATAAAGGCCATCGTCAGCGCAATAGACCAGTAGAGCTGATAAGCGCGATGCCGTCGTAGATATTGGCTCAGCACCACGCCCGCAAATAGCCCTATCACGACCAGATTGATGATCGGCGGAATAAGGTTTATCGAGCTAAGCATTTCTTCACATCCTTATTCATTTCATTGGTCAAGAAGCAACCAGAAATTACAGAAAATTACAACGGTTCTTATAAAATATACTAAAAACTCAAGCCCTTGACAACTCTGTTCAAGTAGATACAGGGCTTTTCAAAAGTTCCGAAAGCCCTGTCTAATGGTTTATGAGTGTGGGGATAAGAATTGGTGTCGAATGCTGTCTA
>JAJZEJ010000586.1 GCA_021828635.1 Chloroflexota bacterium | reverse complement strand
CGGCGTCGGTGACACGGAGTCCATTCTCAAATCTGGTAGGAATATTCAGTTTCTTGAGCCATTCATTAATATAGGGGCCACCACCATGCACCAGCACCGGATGCGCTCCTAACGCATGGAGCCAGACAATATCTTGCAGCACACCACGCTGATGCTCCAACGTGCTTCCACCCAATTTTATCACGAGCGTCTTGCCGCGTAAAAAGTCGATGTATGGTAACGCCTCACCTAATACTTCTGCGATTAAATGATGGTCGCTAATAATGTCGCCGTCTTCATTGGTCGAAAATCGAATCGCCATTCCTAAAATCTCTCTCTCCTCAACAACGTCCTGTTGAATATCAGGGTACCGCGAAGTATTGACCCTTATCATCAAACGATTGACAGAGCCGCTATGGTTACGGATACATGCCGACAATTTCTAAACTCAGCGTTTCTGGTAAACCGAACATGCAATTAGCATTCTGAATGGCCTGACCGGACGCGCCTTTCACCAAGTTATCCAGGCATGAAAGGACAACCAGGCGGCCTGTACGAGCATCGACAAATGGATGAATAAAGCAGGAGTTACTACCATATGTCCATTTGGTGTGCGGCGATTGATCGACTACGCGCACAAACGGCTCTCCGGCATAATACTCTGCATATAGTTTTTGCACATCAGTCGTGGTCAGCAATGCAGCTTCGGGCTTTAAAGTGCCGTAGCAGGTAGCCAGAATACCGCGTGTCATCGGTGTCAGATGCGGAATGAACGTGATGCGCGGATGCTCCTCTACCGCGTGACCGCCATCCTGCGCCGCCGCCAGCACCTCTTGCGTGATCTCTGGCAGGTGGCGATGGCCGGAGAGGCTATATGCGCTCATCTCCTCATTCGATTCGGCATAATGCGTAGAGAGCGTCAAACCGCGTCCTGCACCACTAATGCCTGATTTGCCATCAATAATCACATCAGGATTGATAATACCAGCCGCGAAGGCAGGAATGAGTGCCAGAATTGAGGTTGTGGCGTAACAACCAGGATTAGCCACCAATGGCGCACGCGCGATCTGCTCTCGGTAGCGTTCGCACAGTCCGTAGATAGCGGTCTCTAACAGAGCTGGCGCGGGATGCTCATGCTTATACCATTGCGTGTACTCAGCCGCATCATGCAAACGGAAATCGGCGGAGAGGTCTACCACACGGGTACCACACTCAAGCAGGCGTACAGCCGTCTCGGCGGCGGCGGCATGCGGCAGGCAAACAAAAGCCAGATCGGTTGGCTCCAGCTCTTCTGTGAGAACTAGCGCAGGGTCAACCGCACGTTGCTTATTGTGTGTATTCTGCACATACAAAGCCTGTAGCTGAGGAAAGACCTCGGCCAACTGCTTGCCCGCGCTGCTACGCGCCGTGACGGAGGTAACGACAAATTCTGGATGCTGCGCGAGCAGGCGTAGTAGCTCCGCACCGGTATAGCTTGTGACGTTCACAATCGAAACTGTTTTCATGATTCCTACCTCTTTGTTCCCAGGCCAGCAATAAAAAAAGCTCTCATCCCTTCCATCTTTATAAAACGAAGGGACGAGAGCTGAATTTCTTCTTTATAACTCCCGTGGTACCACCCAGCTTGTCTTTTTCTCAGCACACAAGAGAGAAGTCACAACAATTGTAACCCACCTGTATCTCTACTGCGCTGTAGCATCGGCGGAAAGACCACTTTTCGGTTAGTTCGCTGCATGGGAACCACCCACCTGATCCTACTTGCCACACAATGGATGGTAACAACACAGTTTCTTCCATGTGGCTTTCTTCGGCCAGACGCTCACAAGAGGGTTCTGAACGGGTTATTCCGTGCCGCATTTTCACCAGTCAGCGACTCTCTGTTGGCAACTCCGCTCATACTAGCCTTGTTCATCGCGTGTCAGTCTTCAATTTGATTGTTCTTAATAAAGGATACCAGCAGTTACAGATAATGTCAATTACTATTTTGTGCGATGATGGGTAGGGTGTATAGAAAAAATAACCATAACAACGTGAACAGGGCGGCATGGAGGCCACAGGGCGACCGCAAGGGATTGTCCCTACAATGATATAATACCGCATATACTCGTCAATCATTTTAGGAGTATCCTTTGTGGGTACACCGGGGGACTTGCTCTTATCTAACAGTTTGCATACAATAGGAAAGCGATAGAGGACGATCAGCTACTTGTAGCATGGATGAAGCAAAGGAAGCAGTAAAAGAAGCAATTATGCCACATAATACACAAGCGGAGCGTGAAAAGCGGGTTGCCGCACTCTCATCCGTTGGAGCCGCCATCGGTTTAACCAGCTTAAAAATCATCGTCGCCCTGCTAACCGGCAGTCTCGGTATTCTAGCCGAGGCTGCCCATTCCGGCTTAGACCTGGTGGCGGCACTGATGACGCTCTTCGCCGTGCGTGTCGCAGATCGTCCCGCCGATGCATCGCACAATTACGGTCATAGCAAGGTTGAGAATCTATCGGCTTTTTTTGAGGCTGGCCTGCTTCTGCTCACTGCCTGCTGGATTATCTACGAAGCCATTCAACGTCTCATCACGCGCACGGTCACTGTTGATGTGAGCATCTGGGCCTTCGCTGTTATGCTAATCTCTATCGTCGTCGATTTCACGCGCTCACGGATGCTGCTACGTGTGGCACGCAAGCTGGGTAGCCAGGCACTTGAGGCTGATGCGCTGCATTTCAGCACGGACATCTGGAGTTCTACCGTCGTCATCATTGGTCTTTTGATAGTGCATTTGGCAGAAACGTTTCACCTACCCGTGTGGCTAGAGCAAGCCGACGCAGTGGCCGCGCTGGGCGTCTCGTGCATCGTCATTTGGGTCAGCCTGCGGTTAGCCAAAGAGACGATTGATGCGCTGCTTGACCATGCGCCAGAAGAGATCAATGAACAAATTCGGCGACAGATTCAGCGCATTCCCGATGTGACCGAGCTACGCCGTATCCGCGTGCGCCGTGCGGGCAACAAGTATTTCGCCGATGTGATTATCGCCGCGCCGCGTACTTTCACCTTTGAGCAAACGCATGCGCTCACCGAACGTATCGAGCGTGCCGCGCTGGATGCAGTTCGCACAGTGGCCCCGCAAGGTGAGGTTGATGTTGTTGTACATGTTGAACCAACCGCCTCGCCCCAGGAGACCGTCACCGAGCAGATTCACTATCTGGCCGAAAAGCAAGGCGTTCATGCACACGACATTCACGTGCGCGAGGTTGGCAATGGGCAATTAGAGGCCGATTTTGATGTCGAGGTGCAATCCGACATGAATCTGAGCAAAGCCCACGAAGTCGCCACGCACCTGGAACAAGCGGTTCTACAAACGAATCACCAGCTTCGCCGCATCACGACGCACCTGGAAGCGCCAACCAATCAGGTGGTGCGCCGCCAGGATGTCACACAACGCTACGGCGTCATGCAAGATGAAATCACACGGATCGTCGATAGCATCGCGGGCAAAGGCAGCGCCCATGACATTCACCTCTATCGTTCGCGCCCATCGACTGCCGAACTTTACCGCCCATCTGTTCCCGATGCACAACCAGCCGAGCTAGACCTTGTTTTACACGCCATATACGC
>JAJZEJ010000599.1 GCA_021828635.1 Chloroflexota bacterium | reverse complement strand
CGGCGCTCTTTCCCGCCGCCGAAGAGGTGAAAAGTCCAGGGCTAGGTAGCACTATTGACGGCATCATCACCGGATTAAAGGCGCTCTTCGCCTATCGACCACCACGCCTGCGCCTCTCGTTCGACAACCATAAAGGTCGTACATTCACAGCTATCGAGGTGACGATTTGCAATTCGCCCTATTATGGCGTGCATCTCCAGGTCGCCCCCGGCACAGTGATGGACGACGGCTTGCTCGATGTGGTAGTGTATAGGAACTTTAGCAAGCTAGAATATTTGCGTCATGCCCTCGCTATCAGCCAGGGACGGCGGCTATTTCAGGCCAGGATTATGCAACGCAAATTCAAGGTGCTACGTGTGGCTTCCACGGTTCCCGTTCCGATACATGCGGATGGTGTTCCGCACGGTACGACACCGGTGACTATTCGTATCAAGCCAGGCGCACTCCGGGTACGCATTCCGCGCAAAGTATCCGATGGACCGGCCATGACACATCCTGAAGATCAAATTGTGCAGCATCACGAGGCGGCACGCGCGACACAACCCTCATTAGATTGAAGATAAAGAGAATGGCTATATGAAGATCCGTAAACATAAACCCGATGCACAGAATAAGAGCGTTCCACAATCGTCGGCTGCTGATTCTCAGCTACCGTTGCCACCATTACCGCCATTACCAACCGTGAATTTTGCTGATGCTCAGAAGATGGCCGCGCAAACATCGGTTTCGGGTCGCAGAGCTGTTTCGCGTGGCACAATGTTCCTGGCGCTCTATCTCTGGCTACTTTCTGGGGCCATCATCCTATCTTGGATTGCACGCCGCACACAGTTTTTTCCTGGTGATCGTTCTATCGCGCACGAATTGCAGAAGAATCACAATCCCTGGTTGCGTCGTTTCCTGTTCGGTATCTCACAGATTGGCTTCTGGCAATGGGCGACTCCCATCGTCGTGACAACCGCAGGCATCTTCTGGGCCTTGCGCTTCCGCTTAGAAGCGATCTTCATTCTGCTAACCTCTACCTCAACGCTTGCAAACCTTTTTATTAAAGGCGTCGTCAAGCGGCCACGCCCGACGGAAGAGCAAGTCAAAGTAGCGCGTATCCTCAACGAGCCGAGCTTTCCGAGCGGCCATGTCATGCACTTCACTAACTTTTATGGCATGGCGATCTATATGCTTGCCACTAACTGGCACTCCGGCAAGTTGCGCAATACGCTAATCGGCTTCTGTACCGCGCTTATTTTATGCATTGGCCCCTCGCGTATCTACCTGGGCGCACACTGGCCCAGCGATGTGGCGGCGGCCTACCTCTATGGTGGCCTCTGGCTCACCGGTCTGACGGCCCTCTATCTGCGCGTCAAAGCCTGGCTGCATCCCCAAACCGGCAAAGTGCCAGAGATCGTCAAGCCCTTGCAGCAGCCTGGGAACGAAGAAGCGGTAGATAAAGACAATGAGACGATAGCTTGAGTCCCTTTGGGTGTACGTATCTTGCCGAGGGGTGGAGAGCAAGTCACCGCCGCGTAAAGGGTTGTCAAAGCTATCGTCCCGCCAATAGCACGCTTCTATGAAAGGTAAGGTAACGACATTCCGCTACCTTGCTGCTTTAGACCTCAACCTGCACGCCGTGCCAGAAGGCCACGTAATCCTTGATCTGGCTTGCAGCATCCTTTGGCATGGGATAATACCACGCTGCATCCTTGTTCTCCTTGCCATCAACCTCTACCGTATAGTAGCTGGCAAGTCCTTTCCAGGGGCAGGTGGTATGTGTCTCGCTCGTTTTGAAGTATTCACGCCGCACGGCGTCGGGCGGAAAGTATTGATTGCCTTCTACTACAACGCACTTGTCACTTTCGGCCAATACGGCCCCGTTCCATGTCGCTTTCGGCATCTATCGGCTCCTTTAATGAGTTACAATCAACTTACGTTACAACACGATAACACAATAGGATAAATTTTCTATTCCTTTGCCTATCCTATTTACGCTTCGTTCAATGCCAATCCATCCCGTAAGCGTTTCATCTCCGTGCGAAACTCTTCTTCCATCTTTTGTTTCTTCTCAGCATGCATAAAGCTGTGTCGCACACCGTTGAGTAGAATTTCGTCAATCGTGTCCAGTGAGAAATGGAATGGCTCATAGAGCGCGTGTACGTTGTCGTTGAGCGTGGTATGAAAGAGCGGCGGATCATCAGAATTGACCGAGAGCGGCACTCCGGCAGCGTACAGACGTGGCAGAGGATGCAGAGCAAGCGAGGGATAGACACCCAGGCGAATGTTGCTATGTGGACAGACCTCCAACGGTATTTGATGCTCAGATAAGTAGGCGACCAGCGAGGCGTCTTCTATCGAACGCACACCGTGTCCAATGCGTTCCGCACCTAGCGTTTGTAACACACCCCAGACGCTGGCAGGCCCAACCGTCTCGCCCGCATGTGGTACACTATGCAAACCCTCGGATAGCGCCAACTCGAACCAGCGTGCGAACAATTCGGGTGGAGCGCCAATCTCGCCACCGCCCAAGCCCAGAGCGATGACGCCCTCGTTCATGGCTTCCAATGCCACTTTCACCGTATATTCAGCACGTCTCGCGCGAGCAGCCACATCTGGAATATCGCGCACAATATCGAAGACCCAGTAGATCTCGACGCCAAACTCGGCCTTTGCACGCGCTCTGCCTCGCTGCAAACCGCCGAAGTAGCTCTCGAACGGGACATGCAGTGAATGCTGATGCGTGCTAGCCGAGAATGTGACCTCGGCGTAGCGCACATGTTGCCGCGCCATCTCGGCTCCAAACTCATAGGCGATCAGTTCGTAGTCATCAGCCGTTTTCAGGCAACTGGAAATAGCGAAGAAAATCTCGACGAAGTGCGGAAAGTCGCGGAAAACAAACCACTGACGCGCTTCCTCGACCGTTGTTACCGGCAATGCTACCTTATTGCGCTTTGCCAGTTCCATCAGCGTCTCCGGTCGAATCGTGCCTTCCAAGTGAACATGCAATTCCGCTTTAGGGACTAACTGCAAATACTGCTCGATGCGCTGCGCTAGCTCCATAACGTTATCCCTTCAACACCTGGGGATTGACAAGATTGATTGGATTGCCAGCCGCGAACGCTTGCACCTGCTCAAAAGCGGCGTTAAAGAGCATCTCATAGCTGTCCTTCTCGACATAACCCAGGTGGGGAGTACAGATAGCATTTTCTAGCGAGAGCAAGGGATCGTTCACGGCTGGCTCGTTTTCATACACATCAACGGCAGCAAAACCCGGATGACCAGCCTTGAGTGCGTGTTCTAGCGCCCCTACTTCAATCAAACCGGCCCGACTGGTATTTACCAGCAGCGCGGACGCTTTCATTTTCGCCAGATCAGCCGCCGTGACAATGCCCCGCGTCGCATCATTGAGCCTCAAGTGCAAGCTGAGTACATCGGCTTGCTCAAAAAGCTCACCTTTACTGGCAGCAGTTTCAAAACCATCGGCTCTTGCCCGTGTCAGCGATCCATCGCGGCCCCAGATCAGCATCCGCATACCAAAAGCCTTACCATAACCCGCCATAGTGCGACCGATGTTGCCATAGCCGAAAATGCCAAGTATGCGACCAT
>JAJZEJ010000534.1 GCA_021828635.1 Chloroflexota bacterium | reverse complement strand
TACCTCGGTGATACCATCTTTGCCATCATGCAACAATTGCCAGAAGCTCTGCGGGTCATCCGCACCAGGGAAGCGACAACCCATACCGATAATGGCAATAGCTTCGTTAGCAGTTTCACGGAACCTCTTGCTCGCGTTTGTGGTTTCGGACGTAGCAGCTTCACCAGCCAGATGGCGTGCCAATGTATCGATGGTTGGATAATCGTAAGCCAATGTGGGCGAGAGAGCGCGGCCAAGCCAGGTTTCCAGATCAGCCGTCAGACTGACTGCCTGGACCGAGTCCATACCATAATGCGCGAAAGGTACACGGCTATCAACATCACGGGGATTGACCTCCAACCGCTCAGCAACCTGCGCCACCAGCCAGCGTTGGATGTCATCCTTCGTTTTCCCAGATATTGCCGCTGCTGTGTCTATAGCAGTTACTTCCTCAACCAGTGCTTCTTCAACACTAGAAGATTGACCCAACGTCCAGACATAGACGGTCTCAAGGGTATCAGCCAAAAATGCCTCACGACAGCCACGCCGTTGCACTTTGCCACTAGAAGTCTTGAGGATACTCCCTGGCTTAATCAGCGTAACGCCATACACCTGTAGCTCGTGCTGTTCCGCAATAGCCTGACGAATGCTGCTGACGATCTCGTCCATATTGCCACGCAAATACTGACGCTCAATCTCGGAGACGATAATGAGTTGCTCACGTCCCTTCACATCGACGGAGAATGCAGCTAGGCAGCTGGCACGCACCGCCGCATGACTACGCTCAACCGTGCGCTCAATATCTTGTGGATAGTGATTGCTACCACGAATAATGATCAGGTCTTTGAGGCGGCCAGTGATGAACAACTCGCCATGATGCAGGAAACCAAGATCACCAGTGCGCATGAAAGGGCCAGTATCACTGGTGCTATCAGCCAGATGCGCCCTGAATGTATACTCGGTCTCTTCCGTGCGCCGCCAGTAACCCTGCGCGATGCTCGGCCCAGAGACCCAAATTTCACCCACTTCACCCGGCGCACAAGGTAGCAGAGTCTCACCATTGACCACTACTATGTGTTCTCCCGCTAGCGGTGGGCCAAGACTAACCAGCGTATTCTTCTCTGTCTCAAGAGTCGTTTCTGCTACCTCGACTGCGCGATTCTGCTCAAGGGCGCGATTATCGAAGTTAAACGCACCCGCACCCCGTGCGCCACAGACAAAAAGCGTTGCCTCGGCTAAACCATAACACGGCAAAAGCGCCTCGCGTCGAAAATCACAGGGGGCAAAGGCTTCCGCGAAACGTTCCAGTGTCTCTGGTCGTACCGGTTCCGCGCCATTGGCAGCCGCTGTCCAGGAACTGAGGTCTAGCGTCTCTTTCTGCTCCGGCGTAATCTTGCGCACACAGAGATCATAGGCGAAGTTGGGTGCGCCAGTAAGAGTTCCTTTATAACGGCTAATCGCCTGCAACCAGCGAATCGGACGCTGCAAAAACGCCGTCGGAGCCATAATAGTTGCTTGATAGCCTGCATAGAGCGGTTGCAGAATGCCACCGATCAGCCCAAGATCATGATAGAGCGGTAGCCAGCTCACCATATGAGCATCTTCTGATTGCTGACAGGCTCGCTGAACCATCACCGAGTTATATAACAGATTGCCATGACTGACCATGACGCCTTTCGGCATACCTGTGGAACCCGACGTGTACTGAAGAAATGCCAGTGTCTCACCAGTAATATCAGGCTCATGCCACTGCTCAACTATGTCTACCGGTATACCACCAGTGTCGAGGACAGGTAAACGCTGCAACTCTGGCGATAATGCTAGTAGACCCTCAACCTTCGATTGCAAGGTCGAGGTCGTCAAAATGAGCGAGACCTGTGCATCATTGGCAATATTGCGGAAACGCGACAGGTTGCGGTCTGAACGCACGGCTGTCGGGGGATAAATTGGGACGGCGATAATACCACTATAGAGACAAGCAAAGAAAGCCGCGATGAATTCCAATCCTGACGGATAAATGAGCAAAGCACGTTCGCCTCTGCCTGCATAGGTAGAAAGCTGTACGGCGATAGCGCGAGCCAGACGATCCAATGCCGCGAAAGTCAGATGATCTTTCTCGTTCTCCCCATCTTGTAAAAACGTGTAGATACGTTTATCGGGAGTTTGGGTCGCCCGCCAGCGCAGAAGCTCAACAAGCGTCGAACGCTCAAAAGCAGGTGTAGAAATATCTTTGTTCAAGGGCTGATGCTTCTAGGCAGGCATACAGAGCCGCTCACTACAAGGGACAGAAAAATAAAAGAAAAGTGCGATGGAAACAATAACCCCCTGTGTAGAACTGTACAATAGAACTTGATAGCTGTCAATTGCGTCCCCCAGCATATTGCCATCATTATTAACAACCACACTCTACCACACAAAAATGTGACACTTCCGCATCGCTAGCACTTACTATATTACCTAAAATTGTAAACAGCAAGGGATAGCCTCAACCAATTGCGTTTTCTCTCTCGCCACAGATGAGAGAGTATTGGCCTCGCATATATCACCTTCTACTTAATAGAACACCGATGGGCTTGCTCTTATGCCCAAAACGATCCCATCTCCTTAGCATTCCCTCCTGAACCACCCATGCAGCGATTACTCCTCATTATGCAAGCCAAATTCTTGTATAATATCTTACATAAGCACATAAGGTGTTTATTACAAGACAATGCATAATCATTAGAGAAGACTGATTCTTGCAACCTCTCAGGCAAGCATTCTAGCACTCATCTTACTCATCTTTTCCTTTTATTTTCATCACATTTATCCCAAAAACCTATGTTCATAATAAAGACAAAACAAACTCGCGTGTAACCGGTAACAAAGCACTCATCGGTATAATCTCTCTTAGATAGCTTGTGTGTCAGGTTGACGGCTCTGTGACAAAGAAACCCGTCACCAACGTGAGTGACAAGTATTGCAGGAATGAAGACACCGCTCTCCAGAGAAATACGCTTATCCGCACATGTAGATGTACGTTTTAAGCATCGTATCGACTCACGGGCCTGTGACCACCGATTGACACCTGGATATCTCTGAGTATAGACGTTTTGCACTACAACATGAAGGAGCAATTCATGACAAAACGAGGACTTACACAGATCGCCGCTTCGTTGGTGATTGTTGCCCTCGCCCTCCTGGCGCTACTGCCAGCCAGCGCCTATGCTGCCAGTGGACAGCACCACCATAGCCGCCACCACCGGCCACATTTCTTCTTTCATCGCCAGGCCCAGCACGCGGCCCTTGCGGCCAGCGGCAACAACTTGAACTACGGCGGCGGACCGGTTATGGGCGGCACAACTAACGTATACGCCATATTCTGGGAACCCACCGGTAGTGTCTCGGCCAACTACAATAGTCTGATCGAGCGTTACTTTAATGATGTAGGTGGCACACCACTCTACAACAACAACACGCAATACACCGACTCAAACGGCAATGTACCATCGAACACACACCTCGCGGGTACATGGGTCGATACTAGCGCCTACCCTGAAAGTCCGTTGCTCGATAGCGATATCCAGAACGAGGTTACAAACGCACTCAATACCAACGGCTGGACATCCGGCATT
>JAJZEJ010000656.1 GCA_021828635.1 Chloroflexota bacterium | reverse complement strand
TCTATGTGTCGCACGAGTACAAATACAACGGACCATATCTTACCTATAGTGGCACCCCTGTATGGGTGTGAAGAGAGGAAACATACCATGAGTTCTATGATGCATAAGCCATCTACCGCCGTCACACTAAGCAAGCAGCAGATGCTGTTGATTGCCATCGCCATCATCCTGATCGTCATCGCCATCGCCTACGTCTCACTCTACACCTTCGCGCACATCGATCTTTTGCACGTGTTCATGTCAGTGAGTCCCTATGTCATGTTTGGGCATCCATAAGCACACACTATGCCAGTCACACCTTATGTGGGCAGGCACAAGCAGCGATACACAGCAGATCGGTAACTGTGAATAGAAACGGAAAGGGGTAATAGATGTCACATTATGATGATTGAACAGCGCAATACATGGGGCGACTACTTTTCAGAGCGGGTAACGAGCTATGTTACCTGCTCTGATTTTTTTGGTGCGTTGGACCACGCATGCCATATACCCAACAGGCACGACGGACGCGATACATCGGTCCCTACGTCATCCACCATCATCGTCCGCAGGGTGTAATATTGAATTTTTGGAAAATGTTGACGATTTGCTAATACTGATGTATATATTACTTTATGCTGGCGTCCCTTGCTATGTATCGAAGGAGATTATTGGAGGTACACACGAAAATAGTATGACAACAAGCAAGGTTACGTATCGGCAACAGGTGACGTTCTGCGGGAAAGCTCGTTGTAGCAAGTGCCGCGACGGCATCGGCCACGGCCCCTATTGGTACGCCTATCGTACCGAGAATGGCGTCACCACGCGCACCTACATCGGCAAACAGCTTCCGCCAGAGGCACAAGCTGAGATGGCGACACAGGCGCTCCCACAAGGGCAGAGCGAGGAACGCACCACGCTCAGATTGAGTGAGAACAGCTTGAGCCATGTTGCGGCGCGTATCTTTGTGCTGGGGCAATTCCGCATGGAGCGACGGCGCGGTCAACAATGGCTCTCTCTGCGCGAAGACAACTGGCAAGAACAACCACTACGCACACTACTCGGCTATCTGGTCAGCAGTCCGGCCCGCATTATACGTCGTCGTGCCGTGATGAGTGTTCTCTGGCCTGAACTGGATGCCGCCGACGCCAGCGAGCAACTAGACCTCTGCGTTGAAGCATTGGGCAATTTACTAGAACCACCCCGTGGCATGCGCACGCAGCAAAGTAGCAGACAGAGCCTGCCCCTTGTACGTTACGAAGGTGAATCTCTGGTTCTGGCGGACCAGAACCGTGTCTGGCTTGATGCCGATGCTTTCGAGTCGCTCCTCACCCAGGCGCATAGTGCCGCACCATCCCATACACAAGAACGTCTGAATCTACTAGAAGAGGCGGCCGCACTCTACAATGGCGATTTTTTGCCAGAGGAGCGGGCGCTCAAAACCGCTATCGCCCGTCGGCGCACGCTACATAGCGGATGGACTTCTCTTTTGCTCGAATTAGCTGAATTGCGCATTATACATGGCGCTATTAGTAGTGCGATAGATACGCTGCACCAATTGCTCGTGTATGACCCACTGAACGAAGCGGCGGTCCAATGGCTCATTATTGCCCTTGCTCGCGTTCAGCGCCGTGGCGAAGCCTTACGAGCGTATCAACGACTAGCCGACGCGCTACGCCGCGAATACGATAGCCAGCCCTCGGAAAAAACGCGCTCCCTCTACGACGCTGTTCTCAACGATGACGAACAGCTGCTCTTTCCAACATCACAGCCCATAACACCAGACACTACAGGCTATCTTCCACAACCTGTTCAGCCTATCCAGCCCGGCCAGCCAGTATCATCTGCAAGTAAAGCAGAAGCGGTGTCGGTTTCTCATAACGCCACGCATACGCAGTCGGTTGGGCGTACCCATCAAGGTCCGTTGATTGGACGCGAACAAGAGTTACATACCCTGCAAAACCTATTATTAGCCACAGAAAACGCCGACCGTAGGGACCGATTGATCGCGTCCGCGTCCGTCTCCGCATCCATCTCTGCCGCATCAAATGTACAAAGACAGGGAGGGGTTATTCCACTCGATACACAGCGCCATGCTCAGTGTGCGCTCCTGATGGGTGAAGCTGGCATCGGCAAGACGCGCCTAGCCGAAGAGGTTAGCCATATGGCGCAACAACGTGGCTGGGTCGTTCTCTGGAGCCGTATCTATGCTCAAGAAAGTGGCATTCCTTATCGTTTGTGGACAGAAATTGTCCGCAAGACTATCAGCCTGGGTCTCTGGCAAGAAGAGGAGATCAGGCGCTATCCATCGATTTACCAACCACTGATAACGCTCCTGCCTGAATTAGACGCACTCTTGCCCTCGCAAAGTAACACACCGTTTGTAGCGGAACAAGAACAATCACGTTTGTGGGATGCCTTTTATCAGCTATTGGCTACCGTCAGCCAGCAAAAGCCTCTGGTTATCGTGCTGGATGATCTGCAATGGGCCGATGGCGGAAGCTGTCAATTGCTGGCCCATCTCGCCCGGCGCGTTCCTGACAATCCTGTCTTTTTCATTGGTACTTGCCGCGAAGATGAACTGAAAACCAGTGGCTCACCCCTACAACATCTGATCGCTGAAATGCTACGCGAGCATTCCGTCACAACGCTTGCCATCGAACCGCTCACGAACGAGCAGATCGGTACACTTATTTCGCAGACACCTGACCTATCTGAAGACATGGTACAATCTATTCAGGAACAGGCTGCTGGCAATCCATTCTTCGCTGAAGAACTGGCCCGTACCACGCCGCCAACGCTGCCCAGAACTATTGCCGCCGCGCTCGACCACCGCCTGGGCCGCCTCAGCGATCTCTGCCGTTCTATGCTAGGCAACGCCGCTATTCTTGGTAGCTCGTTCGACTTCCCCATCCTCTGTGCAATGGGCATCGACAAGAGCGGTGATAGTCCCGCCGATGAAGATACCGTACTAGACATGCTGGATGAAGCTCTGCACGCTGGTATGCTCACCGAAGAAGGGAAAGGCATGCAGATCACCTACCATTTCTGGCATCCTCTGCTAGCCAGCCATCTCTATGAAGGTCTCTCATTGACACGCCGTACACGCTTGCATCGCCGCGCCGCCGATGTCTTGCAGTCCATATATCAGGGACACCAGGAAGAGATTGCCGCAACTATCACTCATCATCTCATCGAAGGCCGCGCGGGTGCTGCACAGATCACACACTATGCGGAACTGGCGGGAGATCGTGCCTACCAGCTCTCAGCGTATGCCGAAGCCGAATACTACTATCGTAAGGCCGTCGAATATGCCGAATCTACCCATCCTAACCGCTTACATATGTCCACAGCATCCACAGCATCCACAGCGTCCGCAGCGTCCGCAGCAGATGCCACACGCTTCGTTCTGTTACTAGAGCGGCTGGCTGAATGCATCATGGTTCGGGGTAATTTTGAGGAAGCACGCCACTTCTATGAGCGCATCTTAGAGCTACGCACACGCCAACCTATTTTAGATCAGCATGACGAGGCCCAGGTCTATTCACTACTTTATGGTGAGATCGAGCGGACTTGGCGCTATACCGGTGACAAAGAACGTGCCAGAGAATGTTCT
>JAJZEJ010000370.1 GCA_021828635.1 Chloroflexota bacterium | reverse complement strand
ACAAGATGACGCATTACAATAATGTATCGTTGCGTGTTACGCGCTTATTGAAGAGAAAGGACTGATATGAAAATCCAAAGGCGAAAACGTGTGTGGTTGTTGTGGTCGGGAATTGTTCTGCTAACACTCCTCTGCATCCTGGCTCTATACATCCGCTTTTTCCCCTCGTCTCATGTGGAAGCTTTCATCAGAAAAAACGTTCCCGAAATAGGGGGACAGCCGAATAATTATATCACGCGCACCTACACTTCTACAGCCGGTCTGCAAATGACCTACTATCTCTATGTTCCTGCCAATTATAATCCAAGTCAGGCGTATCCACTGGTTCTGCTGCTACATGGTGGTGGTGAACGTGCGACGGCGGGAAAAACGGCGGCGCAGAACCGCGAAGTCATCATGCGTCAGGCATATGTGCAGGTCTGGGGTCCGGGCTATCCCGCCAATGGCAAATATGGGCCGAACGTCCAGCAGCATTGGCCCAGCTTCATCGTTGTGCCACAGGTGGTCAATCCAAATCAATGGGTAGCTGTACCAGCTCAGCATGGCTCATATACGCTGGCTGCTCAGCCCACGCCACAACTGCAAGCCGCAATGGAGATTGTCAACGCTGTGCAGCAACAGTATCATATTGATGCTCACCGCCGCTATATCACCGGCCTCTCAATGGGTGGCTATGGTACATGGGATGCTATCGAACGCTGGCCGAACTACTTTGCCGCCGCAGCCCCATTAGCAGGTGCTGGTGATCCTTCGCTGGCCGCTCGCCTTATTCACCTGCCCATCTGGGATTTTCACGGCACACTAGATAATGTTGTACCCGTCTCTGGCTCACGCGACATGATTAGCGCCATCAAGGCTGCCGGGGGCAATCCGCGCTACACAGAATTTCCGCAATCCAGTCACGAGATATGGGATAAGGTCTACGCGACGATGAACGGTCCGACTCCTGTGCCAGACTTCTTCTCCTGGTTCTTCTCACAACGCAATCCTTCACCCTCCATGATCTCCACGTTTTCGTAAAGCAACATCAAATGGTGAGCCGGGTACTCGGCTCACCATTTGATGTTGAAAATATCATGAAGCTTTCTTGACGATTCTTTACAATTTCTTGCGGCTTTATTCAGCTTGCTCTTCTATCATTACATATATCAAGTTGAAAGAAACGTTCGATTCTTCCATCGTAGGAGCGTGATGCGTCACGCCCGTGTTTTTTTAGGCTCCAAAGAAAGTGAAAAGGGTCATGGATAATGCTCTGCAAGGTCAGCCGACGATCAATGGACGTATTGATCGCCTTCCTCTGACGAAAGAACTAACATGTATTATGTTGCTGGCCGGTTGCGCCTGGCTGATTGAGTCTTACGATATCGGTATCATAGGCAATATTATTCCTTTGCTACAAAAGCAATTTGCGCTCACGACAACGCTGACTGGTTTTCTGGCTGTCATCTCTACACTAGGTATCGTGGTAGCGGTGATTCCCGCCGGTTGGCTAGCGGATAAGATAGGACGCAAGAAGATACTGCTCTTCGGTACCGCCTGGTATGCCATCTTCTCGCTTCTCTGTGGCTTTGCGCCGAATATATCGACCCTGCTCGTGCTGCGCTTCGTCGCTGGCCTCGGCATGGGTGCCGTCTTCCCCATCCCTTATGCCCTGGCAACAGAATTTATGCCGCATAATCGACGTGGCGCAATGGTTGGCATTCTCGATTCGTTTCTCTCGTTCGGCTATTTCTTAGCCCCTCTGATCGCCTTCGCGCTCATTCGCATCATGCCCGCGACACTGACATGGCGCTACCTGTTCTACATCGGTGGCCTGCCACTGCTCTATATTCCGGTCATCTGGAAATGGGTACCAGAGTCGCCGCGTTGGCTGCATAGCAAGGGGCGCGATGGCGAAGCGGATAGCATTGTACGACGTATTGAAAGCTATGCCGAACGCCGCACCGGCCAGCCACTGCCCGATCCCAAGAGTGAGACCGGAACATTACACACAGGCGAGGTTCATCCACTGGCAACCATCTTCCGGCGCGACTATCTACGGCGCACACTGATGATGTGGATTGCTTTTTCCTGCATCCTTTTCATTTTCTATGCCATTCAAACTTACACACCGACCGTCCTGATTAAGCAGGGCTATGGTCTGGCAAACGCCTTTCTGATTACCACAATTATCGTGGTAGCCTCCATTCCTGGCAAATATTGCGCAGCCTACGCCGTCGAACGTTTCGGGCGCAAACCAACGCTGATTGTGTTCACAGTCATCGCCGCCATCAGCGCCGTCTGCTTCGGTTTTGCTAGCAGTGCTGGTCTGGCAATCTTCTTCGGCATCGTAATGTCGTTCTTCGGCATTGGCGTCGATCCGGTTATCAAGGTCTACGGCGCGGAACAGTATCCCACTCCCATTCGTGAAACAGGCGTGGGGAGTTTCGAGAGCGTGGGACGGCTCTTCGGTGGCGCGTTAGCCCCTTACATCATGGTCTTTCTGCTCTCGCTCTCTAGTGGTGGCATTCTGACGGCTTACCTTTTCATTGCCGCCGTTGCCATTGTTGGTGTTCTGTCCGTTGTTCTGCTGGGCAAAGAGACGAAAGGCACGAAGATAGAGCTTATGACCGCCCATCAGGAACTGAGTAAAAGTGCGTGATGCAGTACCTGGAAGCAGGATACCCATTCACAGGGCATCCCTCGCGGTTGCCCTGTGAAACTAGCCAAAGGAAATTTCCATTATGTCAAGATTATTAAATTATATTGAAAAGTGGAGTGCGTTTTTACCACAGCATATATGCATCGTTGAGACCGAAACCGGCCAGAGTATCAGTTATCAGCAGTGCTTGCGGTCTATCTATGCTCTGCAAGACGCCTTTGGCAACAGTCCACGCTGCATTGCAATGATGTTACCAGGAAGTATTGCCGCCGCGATTACCTGGCTGGGTGCTTTGACGGGCGGCCATACACTCGTGCCACTCTCGCCAGAGGCCACGGATAGTGAGAAGGCCGCGCTGACTCGCCGCTATAGGCCAGATATGCTGATCGTGGAGCAGTATGCCGATGCTCAAGGCTTTGCCAATCCTGCCGCGTCAGTCTTTACCCGTCAGGAGATTATGGAGCTTGTTGAGGATGCCAAACACGATATATGTAGTGACACCCCTTGTGGGTGCCATGTTCACCATATCCTCAGAAGTTCCACGGGCAGGGTATGTCTGCATACGTCTGGTAGCACGGGTGAACCGAAAGGGGTCATGCTTAGTGAGCCGCAGATTGTGTGGGCAGCGGAGTATATCCGTGCCAGCCATCAGCTTACTTCACAAGACATTGGGCTAAGTGTCTTGCCTTTCTTTCATGTCAATGCACCCGTCGTCAGTCTGTGTGCCTCGCTACTGGCTGGTAGCACAGTGGTGATCGCACGACGTTTCAGCCGCCAACAATTCTGGTCGTGGATTGACCGCTATCAGATCACCTGGGCCAGTATTGTGCCGACGATTGTGGCTATGCTACTCGGTACGGAGAAACCAGCCTTTTTACCTGGCCCATTGCGCTTTGTACGCACTGCGTCGGCTCCGTTACCCGTGGTTCATCTGCGCAGCTTTGAGGAGAAATTTGGCATACCG
>JAJZEJ010000362.1 GCA_021828635.1 Chloroflexota bacterium | reverse complement strand
CCGATTATCATGCCGTCAATGTGCGTGGCTTGACAAACCTCGTTCTGGCTTCACTGGATGCAGGCGTGGAGCGTATCGTGCATACCAGTTCTATCACCGTCTATGGACATCATTTGCATAGTCTTGTCACCGAGGATGCTCCTTTTCATGCCGAGGACAATCCGTATAGCCGAACCAAGATTGCGGGTGAGCGCCTGATTGCCGACATGGTACAAGATCAGCACGCGCCGGTTGTGATTGTGCGTCCAGGCTGGATTTATGGGCCACGCGATAATGCTAGCTTCGCACGTTTTGTCGGATTAGTCGAGTCAGGCAAATACTTCATTTTCGGCTCCGGCAATAATATTGTGCCGGTTGTTTACGTGCGCGACGTTGCCCAGGGTCTGATCAAAGCGGGCGATGCTGGTAACGAGGTGATCGGGCGAGCCTATACGCTGGCCGATGATCGTCGGGTCACGCAGACAGAATATTTGAATATCATTGCCGATACGCTGGGTGTACCCCGTCTCTCGTTGCATGCCCCCTATACTCCGATGTACGCGACTGGTCGCGCGGCTGAGATGGTCTGGGAAGCTCTTGGCAAGCGCAATTCCGCACCACCACCTTTGACCACTTATGGTGTAACCCTCCTGGGGGGCGATCAGCAGTTCTCAATTGACCGCGCACGCTGCGAGTTGGGCTATGCTCCTGCTTATGATGCTAAGCGAGGTGTCGCTGAAGGTGTACGTTGGTACTTGGAAGCTAGGCGAGCGCGTCAGGAAGCGCAGAAAAAGCAACCCGTGAAGGCATAACGCGATGTCATTAAGAACGCGCTGATACTTCTTCACAAAAAATCCTTACGTAGAGGCCGGTTCATCACATTCACACCTTGAGCTACGTGGACGCGACGAACTGGTCCCTACACATGTATGAGTTGACGTGTTTCCTTGCCTGTAAGGTGTGCTGACCATGCTTTGCGCTGTCGGGCTTGAAACCAGTTGAAAAGATAGGCTAGCGTGATGAAGATTACCAGTGCGTTGCGTAATGTGACGATTTGAAGGTAGCCGGGGACAAAGGGAATCTGGAGTGGGTTATTGAGTGATAGTGGATAAAGAACCATGTAGATGAACGTTGTTAGTGCAGAGACAATGCCCCAGGAAAGTAGCCAGAAGAGATCGCTAGCACCAGCATAAGCTAATAATGGCATGAGCCAGATGAGATATTGAGGGCTAAATACCTTCCCAGTTGCAATGAACACAAGGAGTAATGCAATAGTCGCCTGGGTAATATCTATCCGTTCATGCCACTGCGTGTAAATAGTATACGCGCATCCTAGTAAAAAGAGAAGCGTGAATATTGAGGATACGAGCGAGTCGAATGGGCTGAGTATATTCAAAGAGCCAAAGGTGTAGACGATGTGAAGAGGATAGCCTAAGTAGGCCGAGAGATAGAGGAATGTGCTACTAGTGGCTTCAATCTCTATCGGGCGCTGAGCGAAGTAGAGAAACTGACTTAGCACGGCCTCCTGAAAATTGAGTAGAGCGAAGATACCGGTAATGCTTCCTATGATAGCCAGGAAGAGCAGTAGATTTTTCCATCGCCATTGCGAAGCCTGTCGGAATGTCTGCCAGAGGTTGTGTGGTAAATCCGGCAGGGATGAAGAGGCTGGCGGAGTGAAAAACTGACTGCTATCTCGTTGCTCGGCGATAAAAAGCGTGGGTAGAAAGAGGAGTGGATAGAGTTTGCATAGAACGCCGAAAGCCAGCGCAATATATGCGGCTGTCCAGTGTTTGCGCTCTGCCGCAATCAAGAAGAGGAGTGTCAACGCTGCGGGAATCAGGTCGAAGCGCAGTTGTGCTGTGGCCAGGCCACCGATAAAGAGATAGAGCGCGAAGATAAGTGCTGAATGGCGTGAGCTGTCGCGCATGAGGAGCCAGTAAATGAGGACTGAAACCAGCGACATGAGAAACGCAAAGGCTAACTGATAGTAGGTAATAGGTGCCAGCAATGCTAGTGAGAGTGGGAGCAAAATCAGTGGTGGGTATTCGATGGGCAGCATGTGAAAGGACGGCTGTGTCACATGGCCCAGGAATGCACATTGTGTTGCAGGTAGTAGGCTAGTGGCCTTGCTACCTAGCCAGAAGGTGAGCGCATAGCACTGATAGCGGGCCGGGTCAGTATTCGGCAAGAAAATCTGCCAGGAAGAGCCACAGAAAATTGCGAAATTTACAAAGATAATCGCAATATATGCTGCCAGGCCACTTTGTGCTGCCAAAAGGTCTTGCAGCCAACCAAAGTAGCGTCTAAAAACGCCCGTCTTCTTCTGTTCTATCTGGTCTTGTATCAAGAGTGTGTTCTTTCAACTATGTTCCATTGACATTATCTCAGTAGCGGTGCTACAATCTCGAATGAGCGCACCTGAGTCCACGTGTGCATTTATTTTGTCGAGTTATATGCACTCTGCTAGACGAATGGTGAGTAACGCGAGTAACGTTTGCTCGTGTCTCTCACAAGGGGTACGAGTGGTACTTTAGAGAAAGATACATCGAAAATGGATAGCAGAAATCGCACCGAATCGAAGACTTTGAAAGTGGGCGATGTCGCCCCAGACTTCACACTCAAGACGGCGGAAGGGAAAGAATGGCGTCTTAGCGACTTGCGTGGCAAAAAGAATGTCGTCCTGGCCTTTGTTCCTTTTGCATTCAGTAGCGTCTGTTCCGCACAGTTGCCTGCCTACGAGGTCGAACTCAGCCGCTTCAACGATTATGATACGGAGATAGTCAGCATTAGCGAGGATAGTGGTTTCGCGCTCAAGGCATGGGAAGATTCCATGCACACCACGTTCCCACTGCTCTCCGACTTTTATCCGCAAGGTCAGGTGGTAGACCTGTACGGCGTGCGTCATCCGGCAGGCATGGCCGAGCGGTCACTTTTTGCCATCGACAAGCAAGGAACCATCCGCTACATCGAGATTCAGTATACCCCTGGCGTGATGCCCGACAATGAAGACTTGTTTGAGGCCATGCGCAAGCTCTCATAACTATTGTATGAGATATGACATGTTGCGTAGGGGTGTGATTTATCACACCCTATGAGGGCTATAATGAGATTCAAGGGTGTGATAAATCACACCCCTACAGTACGTTGTACGAAATGTTACCCTTTGTCCAGAACTTTCTTCCAGCTCTCATCCTGGCCGGTATATTCCGGGTAGTCCAACTCCCAGATATTGCCTGGTTCTTCGCGTGTCTCCCAGCGCCGTAGCGCATCTTTTAGCACCTTGCGCTGTAAATCATCCTGGAATGGGCCTCCTAGCGAGTTGCCTGGCTTAAAATCCTTTGGATAGATAGCGCGTGGTGGTCCTGCTGGCTTCGAGCTTTCGGGGATAACTGTAATCAGTACTGTTGGCAGGCCAATCATCTCAATTTCGCGTTGGATTGCAACTACAACCCGGTGGCAGAGAGGTCAGCCAGCAGTCAGAATAACGCCATCAGCTTTAGAGCGTGCAATGATCTTTGCCATTTCTGGCGCGGTATGTTCATATAAATCACGCATGTTCTGTGTATAGCCCATAAAGCCGAGATGCTTATCATTGACACCAGCAATCATGCCCTCGGTAGCCAGTTCACGC
>JAJZEJ010000400.1 GCA_021828635.1 Chloroflexota bacterium | reverse complement strand
TGTCCAGCCAGAAGATGAACCAACAAGCGCGGTACTGCCCTCGATACCAGCAATAGTCAGCTTGCCTGCGGCACGAATGGCGTTGTCGGCAAAGAATGAAGGCACCTCATCAAAGTGCGGAATGACCGCGAGGTTGGGTACCACATTCAATGCGGGACGAGCGTGCCAGACCTGCGGAAAATCGAAAAATTCCTGACCCATGACCATCGCTCCAGCAGAACAGCCAGCGACCACACCACCACGAGCAAGAACATGTTTTACCGCCTGCCAGGTACGGCTTCCCTGTAGCGACTCTAATAGATAACGCGGCTTACCACCTGAAAAATAGACGAAATTGGCCTGCTCTATCTGCGCCACGATCTCTGTCTTGTCAGCATCAGCGCGTGTCAATAGCATTACTGGCTCGACCGCCGCGCCCAGATGTTGAAAGTGTGCCACGCCCATATCGACCCAACGCTGAACTACTCCCTGTCCCTCTGTAGCTGCGGCGGTGGGTAACACCACCACACGCGGCACCTCGGAGAGCCGTTCTAAAAGTTGCTTATCTACCGCTTCAATTTTGGGGAGATATTCGCCCGACCCGATCAGGGCCAGCGTGCCATACTGTGTTTGTGCCATGTACCAGAATCCTTTTTATGCAGGTCGTTTATGCAAGTTGGGCGTGATAAATCACGCCCCTACGCTTCTTCGACGACCAGGACAACTTTGCCGCGTACTTGCCGGTTCAGCATGTCGTTCAGCGCCTGCGCAGCTTGCGCGAGCGGGTATTTTGCGGAAATATGTGGTTTGAGCTTGCCCTCAAGGAACCAACTTACCAGCGTGTGCAGATGCTCCTCGTTGCGTTTATACTCGCGTTCAGTAAATGCGCCCCAGAAGACACCTACAATAGAGCAGCCTTTGAGCAAGGTGAGATTGAGCGGAATACGCGGAATATCACCGGCAGCAAAGCCAATGACCAGGTGCCGCCCCTTCCAGGCCATATTGCGCAGAGCCGCTTCAGAATATTTACCACCCACTGGATCGAAGATGACATCGACGCCTCTACCCCCCGTGATCGTTCTGATGCGTTCGCGCAAGTCTTCCGTATCATAGTTAATCACGTCATCCGCGCCATACTGTTTGCAAACTGCTAGCTTCTCATCCGATGAGGCGGCGGCAATTACACGCGCTCCCATAAGCTTACCCAATTCAACCGTTGCCAGACCGACACCACCTGCCGCGCCCAAAACTAACAGCGTCTCACCCTCTCGCAATTCTGCGCGATCCATGAGCGCGTGAATACTCGTGCCATAGGTCATGACAAAGGCCGCACCGGTGACAAAATCCATCTCATCCGGCATCGGCAACAGGCGAGCTGCCTCTGTCACTACCTCCTCGGCGAAGCCACCCCAACCGGTAAAGGCAATCACGCGATCACCCGGCTTGAAGTTCGCTACACCTTCACCAACCTCTTTCACTACACCCGCGACTTCGCCACCAGGGGAGAAAGGCATCTCAGGCTTAAATTGATATTTGCCCTGAATAATCAGCGTATCAGGAAAATTGACGCTACACGCCTTGACTGTTACAACTGCCTGCCCCTTGCCAGCCTTGAGCGGCTCAATCTCCTCAACGACCAGGCTCTCCGGTGGGCCATACTGTTTACACAAAACCGCTTTCATATATTGCCTGCTCCTCTTTCACATACTGTGCGTTCCTTGCAGAACATAATCCGTTTATGCTATAAGATATAACGTCCGTTGACTGATGAGCAAGGAAACACGGTAAATGCCTACTATAGAGAGTGTAGTTATGCCCTATCTGAGTATCGACATTGGCGGCACCAATACGCGCATCGCCATTTTCGAGACACTGGCTGAGCCAACCTTCACCTTGCTAGCACGTTCCCCTACGCAGCAAGACTATAAGAAACAGCTAGCGATGATATTGGAAATGCTGGCACACCACGATAGAGAGGCGTTCTGTGGCATCGGCGTCTCTGTTGGTGGGCGTATGGCGAAGGACGGACGCTCAATACTGGTGGCACCCAACCTTCCTACCTATGTCGGAAAGCCATTGGCCGAAGACCTGGAACGCCTCTGTCACTGTCCAGCACGCCTGGCACACGATCCTATCTGTGGACTTTTGGGCGAGAAGCGGTTTGGACAACTACGCTCTATTGATCGCTGTGCCTATCTGACGCTTTCCACTGGCACCGGGGCAGCCTTCCAACTACGCACCGGTCCTACAACGCTGAGCGTCTCAATCGAGATTGGTCATCAGCTACTTGATGGCAACATGCTCGCGTGCCTCTGTGGTCAGGTCGGTTGCCTGGAAACCTTCACTGGGGGTAGACAATTAGAACTGCGCCTGGGCCAGCCGGTCGCCACTATCACCGATCCAATCTTCTGGGAAACGTTCAGCGATAAGCTCACGCTCGGCCTCGTCAATTTGGCGCAACTAACCCGTGTAGAGGCCATTGCTATCAGTGGAGCCATCCTACTCAATCACACCACATTGTTGCCTCTGCTTCAACACAAAGTAGACACACGCTTACATGGTGCCAAGCTGCAACTTTTTCAGGCCACACTTGGCGAAAACGCGCCACTCGTGGGTGCCGCACTCCTGCTTGAAACGGCCAATGATAGCATCATTCATTAAAGGACTTTTCGCCACATTTCACCGCATCGCAAGTCCCTCAACCTTTCTACCACACAACGCCTGCCCGATACTGTAGATAGAAAACGTTTTTGGAAGGAGACTTATGTGATGCACCGACAGAACCGATACACGCATGAGTCGCGGCAAGTCCTGACCTATGCACGCGAGGAAGCGATACGACTGCATCATAAGAACATAGGCGTTGGGCATCTTTTTCTCGGCCTGCTCAGATTGCACGACCCATTGATTGAAAGCCTCTTCATGTCGCTACACGTCAACATAGAGCAGCTTGTTCAGGCTGTCGAATTTGTGCTTGGGCAAGGTAACAAGGCACTCTTGAGCAATCCCACACTCAATTTAGCCGCCCGTTCTGCTCTGACCCGTGCTGAGGATGAAGCTCAGGCCGAACAATCTGATCTGATGGATGTCGATCATCTGCTACACGGTATTTTAAGCGAACATGGCATCATCTCAGGAGTGGTTGAAAGTTTCGGTCTCACTTTGACCAGTATTCAGCAGCAAATCGCTCGTTTGAAGCAGGGAGACCAGACACAAATCATGCTCACCGCCCACTATCAGGCGCGTTATGCCCTGACACCAACGCTCAACGCGGCGAGCCGAGACCTGACCATGATGGCACTAGAAGGCACACTCGACCCATGCATTGGCCGCGAGGCTGAACTGGAACGCACGATGCAGGTACTTTCGCGGCGCACAAAGAATAATCCAGTCTTGCTTGGTCCAGTAGGCGTGGGCAAAACAGCTATCGCAGAGGGATTGGCTCAGCGTATTATCGCTGACCATGTACCAGACATGCTCCGTTCCATGCGCGTCGTAGCTCTGAATATTGGCATGCTCACTGCTGGTACCAAATTTCGCGGCGAATTTGAAGAGCGGCTCAAGCATATTGTTCATGAGATAAGCACGACGAAGGATATTATTATTGTGCTGGATGAGCTACACACGTTGA
>JAJZEJ010000597.1 GCA_021828635.1 Chloroflexota bacterium | reverse complement strand
ATTGACCAGCTGCGGCACCGTGCGGTTATCACCCACCCCTGGGATGAGCAATATGCCTCGGCGGGTGCCAGAAAGTGGTGGCACTGATGTGGTAGGAGCGTAAAGATCGAGATAGACTGGCCCACTACTCGATGTGATGGTCATCTGTGTATGCCTGATGGGGTCGCCACTCAGTATCAGCGGCGGTGGTTCTGAGGCGCTGAGCAGTGCTGGTATGATGAGTGTTGTGTCGGTAATGGCTCGCCCCCAGGGTAATAGAGAGGCTACAAAACTTGTGATGCATAAGAATAACAGTAAAAGCCGTGCCACTCTACGCGGCCATCGTCTTACGCGATGCCTGGGTCTATCGAGAAGGGAATCCGGCCCTCCCGACGAAGCTTGTTGTCGATGCCGTATGCCTGCCATTGTGTTTCCTACCCTCTAGCGGAAAAATTGCGTATGCGAACATGATAGATCACGTTTCTACCATGAGGATAGCTGTTCACATGGCAAGCGGAATAGTGTCATGTGTCCTACTTTATCAAACAGAGTTTTGTGAATAATCCCTCGTGGTCGCCCTACCTGTTTTTGGTATCATTCTGTTAAATTTGCTATTTATTTGATGATATTCGCCAAAGTATATTGACAAATTGCATTTTCGCGGATATAATTATGCTCAATATGATATATCATACTGAGCTATCGAGAAAGAGGAGGAAGCATGTACGAATTCATTGCGCTTTCTCAATTGATGCAGGAACCAGCGCATGGTTATCTGATCGCTAAGATCATGAATGACATTATCGGGCCATATGCACGTATCAGCCCTGGGCGGCTCTATCCACTATTGGCAAAATTAGAGCAAAGTGGCCTGATAGAGGCTGCTGAGGAGGATGCATACGAACATCAGAGCAATCGCCAATTGCACATCTATAAGATTACTGACGCGGGTCGTATGCGTTTTCGCGTCTTGATGAATGATGTCAGTTCCAGCCCTGGCGAGTATCGCGAGCTTTTCACGTTTAAAGTGAGCGCGTTTAATCATATTCTCCCATATGAACGATTGCGCTTGATAGACCACTATATTGCTTATTGTCAGGCTAACATCTTTCATAAACAGACTGAACTGGAAGATATGCTGCGTGGTGTGGCTCGCTATCAGCAGGGATTAGACTCTGATTACCATCGCTTGGATACCCACACGCTGGAGTATGTTGTAGATGTCATGGAACATTTGATTAGCACATGGGAACACGAACTCGTGTGGGCTAGAGATCTGCGAGCGCGTGAACTCTCTCATGCCGAACAAGATAGTACAGAACATAATAGTACCTTAGAGAACGAGGGGAAACATATTCATGGATAACCAACTCACTCCACCATCGTCATATGTGGCGTCGCCAGAGCAGGGGCGGCGTCTGCATGGTTTCGCACTCACCAGTGTATTGGTGGCACTGATGCTCACTTTGCTACTTGAAGCACTGGACCAGACGGTGGTTGGTACGGCACTACCTAAGATCATCAGTCAACTGAATGGTTTTAGCCTCTACACCTGGGTTGCTACAGCCTACCTGCTGGCTTCGTCCACCGTCATTCCCATTATCGGCAAGCTTTCAGATCAGTTTGGGCGTAAGTGGTTCTTTATTGTTGGTGTGATCATCTTCTTGCTCGGCTCCGCGCTCTCCGGCGCTGCGCAAACGATTGAGCAGTTGATTGCCTTTCGTGCCTTGCAAGGATTGGGTGCTGGCATTGGTATCTCGCTCGTGTTCACTGTGGTTGGAGACATTTTTCCTCCTGCCGAGCGTGCGAAATGGCAAGGCATCTTTGGTGCCGTGTATGGCCTCTCCAGTGTCTTTGGGCCGACACTCGGTGGCTGGCTGACCGATCATGGTCCTATCGTTGGCTCGTTTATCACCGATCAATCGCGCTGGCGTTGGGTTTTTTATGTCAACCTGCCCATCGGTATTATCGCGCTGATTGCCTTGTTTATCTACCTGCCAGCTAATCTCTCGACACCCACATCACGTGCGAGAGGTTGGGCCGCGCTACGGCATATCGATTTCCTGGGCGCTCTTCTGGCCTCGGCGGCGACGATCAGCCTGTTGCTTGGCCTGACCTGGGGTGGGCAAACCTACCCGTGGAACTCTGCTGAGGTCATTGGCACGTTGGTTGGAGCGGCGGCGCTATTCGCGGCTTTCATCGTGGTCGAGCGTTTCGCGGCTGAACCGGTGCTGCCACTAAGCCTCTTCAAAAATCAGGTCTTCACGTCCGCCAGCCTGCTCTCGCTCGGTGTCGGTGCGGTGATCCTCGCGCTGGCGTACTACCTGCCACTTTTCTTACAAGGTGTGCTGGGAGAGTCCGCGACGAACTCTGGCGCGGTCATTACTCCCTTGACAGTGAGCATTGTGATTGGCTCGACGATCAGTGGCCTGCTCGTAGCGCGAAGCGGACGCTATCAGTGGCTTGCTATCGCAGGCGCGGTTGTCCTGAGCATAGGCGTCTTCCTGCTCTCGCGCATGACTGCTACGACCATACTCGTGCAAGCGGCACTATTCATGGTTCTCGCGGGCATCGGTTTAGGTATCTTCTTCTCAATTCTGACGCTGGCTGTGCAGAATGCTATCCCACGCACCCTCTTAGGGGTTGGTACTGCTGCTACGCGCTATCTGCAGCAGGCAGGAAGTACGCTTGGAGTGGCTATTGTTGGTACCGTCGTCAACAATACTATCGCCAGTGATATTGCGAACCATCTACCTGCTGGAGCGCAACAACTGACCGCGCAAGGTATCGCTGCTGCGACCAATCCCCAGGTACTGGTGAATCCGACGTACCGGACGACGCTGGTGCAAGAGGCGAAGCAGTATGCCGCCAAAGGAGCCGTGGCCGCCGCCCAGGCGCAAGGGAAAATTCCTGCTGGAGCGCAACATAACACGGTCGTTGCGGCTATCGAGCAACAGGCGGCAGCGCATACGCAACAATTGCTCACTCAGCTTTTTCTGGCGCTCAAGCATTCTCTGGTAATCGGCATTCAGCACGGACTGACCGTCACACTGATTATCAGCCTGATTATGCTTGTTGCGGCCTTCTTCTTGAAGGATGTTCCCCTGTCGAAAAGTTTCCGTGAAGCTCCTGCCGAACCCAAGAAGACAGGTGAAGCAACAATCCAAGTGTGATAAGCTGATTTTCTGTTGTCAAGGGTTTGTTGTAGATGTCATCAATAGTGTGGTGGTTGCGCGTTCGATGATAGTGGTGGGAAGAATCTCTAATGTGGGAACTTGTTCGTGACGCAGCAAGGCCAGCAAGTATTTGGTCCCTTTGCGCCCAAGCTCTCGCAGGGGTATATGCACACTGGTGAGTGCGGGTTGCACAAGTTGTGCGATGGGCAGATCACCAAAACCGCAGACGGAAATATCTTCGGGAACGCGCCAACCATGTTTATGAATGCCCTGTAAGACACCTAAAGCGGTCTCATCATTGGCCGCGAAGATGGCCGTTGGGCGCTCTGTGGAGGCGAGATAGGCGATGCTATCTACAGCTTGCGCACCACTCTGATGGGTGAAGTTGCCAGGGATGATGAGTGCCGGATTGATGCTGTGGCCTGCCTCGATCAGCGCGGTCATGTAGCCTTGCAAAC
>JAJZEJ010000486.1 GCA_021828635.1 Chloroflexota bacterium | reverse complement strand
CCAGATACGCTGGTGGGTGTCTACATGGAACGCTCTTTTGAGATGGTCATTGCGTTATTAGCTATTCTCAAAGCGGGCGGAGCTTATGTGCCACTGGACCCAACCTATCCAACCGGGCGCATTGCGTATATGATGCAAGATGCCAACCTTTCCATTATCCTGACCCAACAACACTTGCGCGAGCAAATGGCGAGGGATGCCACTACAGGTAGTGATGCTCCTGGTGGGTATCATGCACACATTCTTTGCTTAGATCAGAGCGAACTTTTTGCACAGCAGCCAACACATAATCCGACCAGCGCCGTGCAACCAGATAATCTCATATACATGATCTATACTTCTGGCTCAACCGGCAAGCCAAAGGGCGTCATGAATATTCACCGCGCCCTGGTTAATCGCCTGTACTGGATGCAGCAGGCATACCAGTTAACTGCTGCTGATCGCGTCATGCAGAAAACGCCCTTTGGCTTTGATGTCGCGGGCTGGGAGTTCTTCTGGTCTTTGCTGACCGGGGCCAGTATGGTGATTGCGCGTCCGCGTGGTCAGCAAGACCCCGCGTATATGGTCTCGCTGATTGAAGAGCAGCAGGTGACAACGCTGCACTTCGTGCCGTCGATGCTGGCTATGTTTCTGTCACAACCTGATGTGGTGCGTTGTAGCAGCTTGAAACGTGTGGTCTGTAGTGGCGAGGCATTGAGTGCCGATCTACAGCAACGTTTCTTTGCCACCTTTACCGATCCCACGGTTCATCTCTATAACCTCTATGGTCCGACTGAGGCAGCTATCGATGTATCGCACTGGACCTGTCAGCGCCATAGCGATGCGACCATAGTTCCACTTGGCTATCCGATTGCCAATATCCAGCTTTACATTCTTAATTCGGCGCTACAACCGGTGCCAGTCGGTGTGGCGGGTGAACTGCATATCGGCGGCGTGGGTTTGGCGCGTGGCTACTTTAATCGGCCCGAACTAACCAGAGAGAAATTTATTCCCGATCCCTTTAGCACGCAACCTGGGGCGCGACTCTACAAAACGGGCGACTTGGCACGCTATCGGCCAGATGGGGCTATTGAGTATCTTGGGCGCATCGACCATCAGGTCAAGATACGTGGTGTGCGCATCGAGCTTGGTGAGGTCGAGGCGGCACTGGCTCAGTATCCAGCCATTCAAGAGGTGGTTGTCGTTGCCCGCGAGGACACGCCAGGGAATAAGCGGCTCGTGGCCTATCTCGTGTTGACGCAAGCTCACAATTATCAGCGTGTGGCTATCGAAGAGATTCGCGCCTATCTTAAAGAGCATCTGCCCCAGGAGATGATTCCTGCCGCCTTTGTCTTTATGGATGCTCTGCCTGTGACGCCCAATGGCAAGGTTGATCGTGCCGCGCTTCCTACGCCTGATGGTGTGCGTCCTGAACTTGAAGCTGCTTATGTGGCACCACGCACGGCAACGGGAGAATTGCTGGCGCGTATCTGGGCCGAGGTGCTAGGCATTGATAGAGTTGGCATTCATGATAACTTCTTCGATCTTGGTGGTGCCTCTATCCAGAGCTTGCAGGTCATCACGAAAATGGGTGAGGCCGGTATCCAACTTACGCCCGAACAACTTTTTGAGTATCAAACAATTGCGGAATTGGCCGCAATTCTCCAGTCCAAAGCCTCAATTGGTGCAACAAACTCAGCAATACAGATTGTGCAGGTTGAGGAGGTCAAAGCGCAGGTTTCAACTGACATGCCTGCTCCTGTTAGCAAGCCGCAGCTGATAGACATGGTTCCACAGGCGCAGGAGCATATGCTGATCGAAAGTATGGGTGTCTACTTGCCACCCAAGATTGTTTCCACGAAAGACCTACTGGCTCAGAGTGATACGCCTATTCGCTTCCCGCTTGAGCAATTAACTGGCATCAAGCATCGGCGCATGGCGGGTGAGACCGAGTTCGCGGTTGATCTGGCCCGTAGAGCCGTTGAACACTGCCTGAGCAACTCGAAATATAACCCACAAGATATTGATCTGGTAATCTGTAGCAGCATCTCGCGCTATAATGGTCCCGATACGCGATTTACTTTCGAGCCATCAACGGCAGTCATGCTGCAAAAGCACTTTGGCTTTAGTAATGCGCTCGTCTTCGACATCTCCAATGCCTGTACGGGGATGTTCACCGGCATGTATATCGTTGATGCTTTCCTCAAGGCTGGCCTGATACGACGTGGGTTGGTAGTAAGTGGCGAATACATCACACATCTGGCAAAGACGGCGCAGCAGGAGATTGAAGGCTATCTGGACTCGCGCATGGCCTGTCTGACGGTAGGTGATGCCGGTGCCGCCGTCATTCTGGAGGCGACGCCCAATAAAGCTCTGGGTTTCCACGAGTTCGAGATGTTCACGCTTGGGCGCTACTATGATCTATGTATCGCTAAAGCTACCGATCAGCCGCATGGTGGCGCGATTATGTACACCGATTCGGTGAAGGTCTCCGCCGTCAATATTCAGCATGCGGTTGCGCACGCCGCGAGAGTTATCGAACGTTCGGGCTGGTCGCTCGATGATTTCCAGCATGTGGTGATGCACCAAACCTCGAAAATGACAATCTATGATGCCGGACGCGAAATTAATAGCTATTTCGGCAAAGAGGTTTGCCACGAAGGCAACCTGATTAACAATATCGCAGAACGTGGCAATACCGCGACCACTACGCATACAGTGGCGTTGATGGACAATATTCTCTCCACTCGTATCAAATCCAACAGCAACGTCGTCTTCGGCGTCACTGGCTCCGGCGTCAATATCGGCACTGCCATCTATACCTTTGATGATCTGCCCGACCGTTTGCGCCATGCCTCTACCAGCACGTGGCGACCAGAAAAAGTTGCGCCAGAGGAAAAACCACTTTTCCTGCTACCGGCACAGCAGCGTATCCGTGTCGAGAGTATTGGCACTGTACCATTAAAAGCACAGGTCAGGCGTGAGACGCTAGAACTGGTGCGCGTGGCGGCTGAGCAATGTCTGGAACGCTCGCACTATCAACGCAAAGACCTTGACCTGCTGATCTATGCAGGTGTCTACCGCGATGATTTCATCTGTGAGCCTGCGATTGCCTCAATGGTAGCTGGGACGCTTGGCATCAACGACACCATCGAGTCGCCAGATGATCCCAAAACCTTCTCGTTTGACCTCTTCAATAGTGCGGTTGGTTTCCTTGATGCTTGCTATACCTCTATCGCTATGATGCGAGCTGGCAAGGCCAGCAAGGTACTCGTTGTTACCTCTGAGGTGGAGAATAACCGCGAGACGCGCCCGACTGAGCTACGTGGTATCGAAGAGGTCGGCGCGGCAGTCATTCTGGATGCCAGTGTGGATGGCAAAACTGGTTTTGGCAACTTCGTCTTCAAGGATTGCACGGAGTATCGGGATGCATTCAATGCTTACACTTTCTTAGATCACGGCAAAATGGTCCTGCACTTTGAGCAAGATGAACAGTTGGAGAGCTACTATCTACGCTGTATTCAGTCGGCTGTGCGTGAACTGCTCAACATTGAAAAACTGGATATATCGCAGATCAAGCTTGTGCTACCCCCGCAAATCTCGTCGGCTTTCATTCGCAGGCTCGGCACGATGCT
>JAJZEJ010000817.1 GCA_021828635.1 Chloroflexota bacterium | reverse complement strand
GGTTGAGGCCCGCTTCCATCGCCCTGGTAGCCGGAAACGGCGCTGGCTGGCTGCTGTGATGAGCGAAAAACAGGTCACAAAGGTCGGCAGCAACGGCAATGCCAACGCGGATATCCCCGATATGGATGAGGATGAGGAAGACGACACCGCACCTCTGGCAAAACTACTGGTTGATGTTGCCGGACACGTCACACCCTATGATGCGCGTTACTTCTCAGAAGAGGACGCGCGTCACCGTCTGCTAGCGCAATTTGAGGTAGCCTCGCTGGAAGGTTTCGGCTGCGCACGTCTGCCACTCGCCATTCGTGCTGCTGGCGCTGTGCTAGCCTATGTGCAGGAAACGCAAAAGGGTCTGCTACAACATCTCACTTCGCTCGAAACCTATGTGACCAATCAGTTCATGACGCTCGACCCGTACACACGACGTAACCTGGAACTATTCGAGAGTGGTCGGCAAAATTCGGTCAAAGGTTCCCTATTGTGGGTGCTTGATCGCACGCGCACGCCAATGGGTGGTCGGCTACTGCGGCGCTGGATTGGACAGCCTCTCCTCGATCTGCAACAATTGCTCGTGCGCCAGGAAACCATCAGCGAGCTACTACCCGATACCTTGCTTCAGGCGCAACTGGCGGAGTCTCTGAAGAAGACAGGTGATGTCGAAAGGCTCATTAATCGCGTGCGCCAGCGCATTGCCACACCGCGTGACCTGATTGCGCTCGTCAACAGTCTGCATGCCGCCGCCAATGTGCGTACTGCACTAGCGGTTGAGCAAGAGAAACCGACAGTCAGCCGCTTATTGCAACGTCTGGCTGATAATGACGACATTATCACACTCATCGAACGCGCCATTGTCGAGGAACCACCACTCAGCATCAGCGAGGGCGGCATTATTCGTTCCGGCTTCAGTGCCGAACTGGACCAACTTCGTAAAGCATCGCAGAACGGCAAGCAGTGGTTGGCTGAATTGGAGCAACGCGAACGCAAACGCACCGGCATCAGCACGCTCAAAGTAGGCTATAACAGAGCCACTGGCTATTTTATCGAAATATCGACGGCCAACGTCAGTCGTGTGCCAAAAGAGTATATCAGACGGCAGACCCTTACCAATAGCGAACGCTATATTACGCCTGATCTTAAAGAATACGAGACACTTATTCTCAACGCACAAGACCGCATCAACAAGATGGAGAACGAGTTTTTTGTGCAACTACGCCTGGACATCGCCACTCATGCCTACGAGCGCATCCTTGATACAGCGCACGCGCTAGCCGAAATCGATGTCTATCTGAGTCTTACCGAAGTGACTGCACGTAACAATTACTGTAAGCCGCAATTAAACGAGAACGATACCATCCACATCGTGGCCGGTCGCCATCCAGTCGTTGAGCAAGCCCAGGCCGAGATGCCGTTTATCTCCAATGACACAAACCTGTCGCACGAGGCGCAGATCATGATTATCACTGGCCCTAATATGGCCGGCAAATCGACCTATCTGCGCCAGGTTGCACTCATCACCCTGATGGCACAAATCGGTAGCTATGTTCCCGCCGAGAGCGCCACTATCGGTCTGGCAGACCGCATCTTCACGCGCATCGGTGCGCAAGATGATCTGGCTACCGGCCAAAGTACTTTCATGGTCGAAATGGTCGAAACGGCAAATATTCTGCATCACGCTACACCGCGCAGTCTGGTGATCCTTGATGAGATCGGGCGCGGCACCAGCACCTATGATGGGCTGGCTATCGCACGCGCCATTGTCGAGTATATCCACAACAACAAGCGTTGTGGCGCACGCACACTTTTCGCCACGCACTACCATGAATTAGTTGAGGTAGCACAGTTGCTACCGCGCATTCGCTGCATGAATGTAGCAGTCACAGAGGAGGCTGGTAAAGTCATCTTCCTGCGCAAGATTGTGCCAGGAGGAGCTGATAGAAGCTATGGCGTTCACGTCGCCCAACTCGCGGGCATTCCGCGCCCCGTCATTCATCGCGCCCAGGAGATTCTGGAGGAATTAGAGCGCAAAGGCGATGCCCGCACGCGCCGTAAGGCCATGCGTGACATGACCATGCCTGCCGCTTTCCAGATGACACTCTTAGCCGCCGAGCCACATCCTCTCGTTGAGGAAATCAAAAGCTTGGCAATTGATGAGCTAACACCGATTGAGGCCATTAGCAAACTCTACGAATTGCAGCAACGAGCGCGGAAGGACGGTTAAATAGGCAACTTATTTTCGTGATAGAATAAAGATGTTAGTGTACGGCTTACAATAAAGCGTTAACACTCAGGAGGATCAATGACAACACAACAACAAGCACCCGTTGAGAAAAATACACTGGAAGAATTGTGCATCAACACTATCCGCACACTCTCGATGGATGGAGTGCAGAAAGCTAATTCCGGCCACCCCGGCACCCCGATGGCCCTGGCTCCGCTCGCCTATCTGCTCTGGACACGTTACATGCGCTACAATCCGCGCAATCCCAAGTGGACCAACCGTGACCGCTTCATCCTCTCCGCCGGTCACGCCTCGATGCTTCAATACAGCATGTTACATCTAACCGGCTACGATCTCTCCCTGGACGACCTGAAGAATTTCCGCCAGTGGGGTAGTCGCACACCCGGTCATCCCGAATATGGTCATACCGCCGGTATAGAAACAACCACCGGTCCACTCGGTCAGGGCGTCTCGAATGGTGTGGGCATGGCTATCGCGCAACGCTTTCAAGCCAGCCGCTATAACCAGCCCGGCCACGAGATCATCGACCACTACATCTACGCAATCGTCAGCGATGGTGATCTGATGGAAGGCGTGGCCTCGGAAGCCGCCTCAATCGCCGGTTTCCTGAAACTGGGCAAGTTGATCTACTTCTACGATAACAACCATATCACCATCGAAGGCAACACCAGTCTGGCCTTCACTGAGGATGTTGGTAAACGCTTCGAGGCATATGGCTGGCATGTACAACATGTTGAGGATGTCAACGATCTGGACACCCTGAGCAGTGCCATCGATGCCGCACAAGCCACAATTGATCAGCCATCAATCATCATTGTGCGCAGCCACATTGGCTATGGTAGCCCCCATAAACAAGATACCAGCCAGGCACACGGCGAGGCACTCGGCGTGGAAGAGGTCAAGCTAACCAAGCAAAACCTTGGCTGGCCCTATGAAGAGCCATTTTACGAACCGGAAGAGGCTGTGGCTTACTTCCGTCAGGCCATCGAACGCGGTGCCAAACAGGAGCAGGCATGGGACGAACAATACAACGCCTATGTCGCTGCTTATCCTGAACTGGCCGCACAATGGCAGAGCGAATTGAAGGGCGAACTTCCGCAGGGCTGGGATAGCGACATCCCAACGTTCGCTGCCGGAACCGCACTGGCAAGCCGCGCCGCCTCTAGCCAGATCATCAACGCTATCGCTCCTAAATTGCCAAACTTGATTGGTGGCTCGGCTGATCTCTCGCCTTCGACCAACACCATCATGAAGGGTATGGGCGATTTCGGGCCAGAGACCAACGGGCGCAATATGCACTTCGGCATTCGTGAACACGGCATGGGTGGCATCTTGAACGGCATGGCGCTCTATGGGGGTCTCATTACATATGGTG
>JAJZEJ010000249.1 GCA_021828635.1 Chloroflexota bacterium | reverse complement strand
GTAGCAATCTTCTGGCGCGGCTGGAAAGGTATGCTCTGGGGCCAGACGATAATCCACCGCAACGACAATACAGTGAGCGGCATTCGTCAATGTGCGACATAGTGGATCGTGCGAATCGAGATCGCCAATCACAAAACCGCCGCCGTGAAAGAAGACCAGCATCGGAAATGGGCCATCACCCTCCGGCGTGTAGATGCGTACTGGAATCTCACCAGCGGAGCCAGGAATAGTGCGGTTCTCAACCTTGTGGACAGCTTCCGGTGACCCTCCCATCTGGCTCATCATCGTCATCCTCTGACGAGCATCGGCCACTGTTTGCTGCTCTAATGGGGGTGCGCCCATCGCGGCCATCATATCCAGCAACGATTGTATCTGCGAATCAACGGGCATTTCTCACTCCTCTTTGATGATACACGACAGCGTGCCACACAAAGCAGGCACATTTATACTATATCCCAAGATCATGCCGATTGAGAAATGCCCCTTTTCTTCGACGAGGCGATCATCCAACAATTTGCTGATAGATGTCGTAAACGACCTCGGTGGCACGTTCGGCTCCAATATGTTCGGCCAGTTGTTGCTCGTGCCGACCGAGGGCCAGATAGCGGCGCTGAATGACGATATGGCTGGCGGAAAATGCGGGATCGTTCATCACACGGCGTAAAGCTTCACACTGCTGTTGAATGGCCCAGCGCAAACGTGCGACCTCGCTCTGTCCCTCATAGGGTTGCGGTTCCATAGCCTACTCCCGAAATGGTCTGTCACGCACTAGTAGAGAAATGTTTCAGCATACTCAGCGATAGCAGTTCCTACTAGTGCAAACGCTCAAAAGGTTCCATTTCGTATAGTGTACTCGACCAAAAAAACAGGAAGGGCGACATAACAAACAGGGCGATGCCTTGCGCTCGCCCTGCTGTTCCGAATAACGTGCAGGTTCTGAATGCGTAGCTATCCTAATTTGACATCGCCGCAAGCAATCGGGTCAAAACTCGTTTGATTGGTCATATCGGTGCTATTATGCACATTGACGTACCAACCGGTGGAAGGGATGGCGGCCACATTCTTGATAGTTGTGGTCGTTGTCGCACTGCCTTTAGCATCCGCTTTAATAGTAGTGAGCGGATAGACGATATTGCCTTGCATGGCACAACTTCCGCTATGAATATGTTCGGCATGCGAACTATTTGGTGCCAGGCCAGACAACGTCGTTGTGACTGTCAACGTCGTACCGGATATCGATAAGTGTGCCATTCCACTGGCATTCTGTCCGGTACTTGCAGAGGGCGCACTGGTAAAATTGGTATCCACCGTTTGCGTTGACGAGGTCGAGGTATGAGTATTGCTGATATCGGCGCAAGCGATGGATATGGCCTGATCCGCCGACGACATGCCAGGGCCATTATGCACGTTAATCAGCCAGCCATTCGCGGGAATGCCACCATTAGTATTGGGGATAGTCGTCGTCGTTGTTGCGTTCCCATGTGCATCAGCAGTAATTGTATTAAGATCATGTATCACACTACCTGGATTAGCACAACTACCACTATGAATATGCGCGGGATGCTTACTATTTGGAGCAAGTCCTGTAAAGACCGTTTTTACAACCAAGTCTTTATTATTCGGTGTCCAGGTAAGCGTTGCCGTACCTGTCGGCACGTGCTTTAATGTAGCTGTCGCGGTTTTACCCGTCGTAGCTCCTGTGGGCGAAGCAGCAGGAGGGGCGGCAGCGGGTGGTGCGCCCGCGCCACCACAGGCAGCGAAGAGGAGCAAAGCAGCCAGGCTCAGAGCCAGAAAACCAATACTATTGCGGATACGATGCTGAAACATACGATATTTCATAAGTAAGCCCTTTCCACACGGAGACAGTGCATACTCGCCAGAAAGTGTAAATACCGTTGCCACTGCCTCCTTCGATAGACAGTTTATGCCCACACATTTGTGGGTCTCTATAATCGCACGCTTGGCGGCTGGTGTTTGATGACAAAATATGAAACAACGAAAACAAATGTTTGATGATGAGATATAAACACAAGCAGAGGCAAGATATAAACAGATGTAAAACACAAATATAAATAGGGTAGCCGCGAGGGCTACCCTATTTCATACTGGCATGGAAATGGCCCAAAAAAACTAACGAGGGCCGAACTCGAACATTCAGCCCTCGCGTTTTTCGTTCTACACAACTTCCGTGTTACGTTAACCGAGTCCTAATCCACGTGATATAGAAATTACTGGTGGACGCGATAAATCGGCCCCTACACCAACTCGATACACCGGTCTTTAGGTAGACGCGATACATCGGACCTTACATGAGACACGATGATCGGTCTTGATAGTACACCCAGTAACCCTCTGTTTGCCACTGACGATCTGCGACGAAAGCCGTCTTGGAGACCGACTGATCTGCACTAGAGTGAGATGGCAGTGGCTAATTTCAGATTAGCCAGCAGTTCAGAGGCTCGGCACGCCCGTATTTACGGGCACTCCTAGTCGATCTGAAATACCATCCCTAACAAGCGTACTGGTTTCTTCATTGGTAGCATCGAAAGCCTCCTTTCAGAGTACCAGTGCGAGGATGAACCTCGTGCCAGGGTCTTTGTGTTCCCTGGTGATGTTCTCCTTTACGGGAACACTCATAATATAACATGACCATTCCCAAAAGTCAAGGCTATTTCCAATCTTTTTTTGTATATTGTGATTCTTGTGATAGTGCTGAACAGAAGGCTTGCTATTTCTATCATTACTCATCCTTATAGTATTTGTTCGGTATATACTATAACGGGCAAAAAGCATGGCACCCCTGGTGGGTGCCATGCAACCAGCCTAATAATCAGGATGCTGTTGTTCAGAGGTAGGTGGCATCTGATTGCCAGGAATGCCTGTCGTCGATCCCTCAGTACTGGTATAGCGGGTATTGAGGTCGCGGCTATTCAGACCGGTAATATCCTGATCAGTCATAGGACGCTGTGTACTGTTTGTTACACGTTGTGGATCGTTGCGCATACTCTCGTTTTGGCGATCCGTTGTACGCCCTTGTGCTGCCGCGCTATCCTCGTGGAACAGGTAGTTGGACGATGTGGGATCCAGTGAACCGGCGGGAGCCTGGTCAACCATGCGGGCGAAGTGGGTGAGATCATTCTGGAGCTTCGTCTCGAAGCGGTTGCCAACACCCAGATTTTCGCCGAGGTCGCCTAGCACACCGGCAGGTGGATTATAGCTGACGAACACATCCACTTTGGTCTGATTCTGATTGGCTGGCATAAACGTTACTTTGCCAAAGTTTTCCAGACCATTCGTCGCATGCCAGCCAATCTGGCGACCAGGAATCCAATTCTCATTGGTGGCATCCCATTCCTGCTGACCCACGACATCAGCAATCCAATGGCTACGACTATCATCGTAGTAGGTGACTTCCTTGACAAAGCTCATGAACTTGGGGAAGTCATTGAAATGAGTAAACATCGCATACACCTGTTGCGCCGGAGCATTGACTACAACAGATGCGTGATGGGTAGCAAAATCAGCCATAACTATTTCTCCTTCTATACTTCTTTGCAGAACACTCTAGCAGACATCACACTTACCAATCTTGACGAACAGATGCCGAGCCATATTG
>JAJZEJ010000808.1 GCA_021828635.1 Chloroflexota bacterium | reverse complement strand
CTTCGATGCTCTTTTGCAGATTGAGGACTATAGGACGGCGGCTGATTATCTGCTTAATGTGCAGAAAACCTACGATGAGCAGAAGCGTGAACAACAGCTTGAGATGAGCCGCTTAGAGCGTGAGACGCGCGACCTGGGTACCTGGAAAGAACAGTTACAGGAGGCGCAGCAGCAAGCCAAGCTTTATGAACAGCAACAAGAGCAACAACAAAAGCAACTCTTACTTGCTAAAGATCGTTTTATCGTGCTGACCGAGCAGCAAAACACGCTACGTCGTCTGCAAGAGCGTTACAATAATCAACAAAATACGCATCAGAATCATCTCAAACTACTAGATGATCGTGAAAAGACTTTACAACGAGCGCGTACAGCGCGACAGATATTTGATGCCAGCATCAGTGATTATCAGTGTTATCAGCAGGCCAATCAGGTGTTAAAGCGTTTGCGGGATGATGAGAAGGCTCGCAATGAGCTACGCAATCAGCAAGCTGGCGTGCAGCGAGCGGAAATCAAGGCACAGACGACGATCAAGCAATGGCAGGATCGTTTGACTGAGGTTGCGGATGCGCGGCAACGGCTGGCGGAACTAGAGCCATTGGTCGCGCAACAGGTCCAATTTGAACAGCAGCGCGATGATCTCAAGCAGAAAGTTTTGTCCTACAAGAAGCTGCTTCAAGAAAGTATACGTATCCAGAAGCAATTGCAGGACTATCGTGGTAAGCAGGCAGCAATCCAACAACGCATCGCCATGATTGAGCCGTTGCAGGCGCTAGCAGCTCTGCTGGTGGAACGCGGCGAGGCTCTGACGCAGTTGCGTGTCAGCGATGGTAAGCGTGGTGAGCGGGAGAAGGCGTTAGCGAGTGCGCGTCAGCGTCTCAAAGATAGACAGATTGAGCGTGAGCCATTGGCGGATAAGTTGCGCAAGGCCGAGCGCAACCTACAAATCATCGAGGAGCGGCGTCAGGAGGCCGAGGAGATGCCCGGCTTGCAGGAGCGCCGTGAGTTGGTATTGACGCGGAAAAGTCGTCTCGCGGGCAATATCGAGGGCTACGCGAAATCACGAGCGCAATCAGCCGGTGGCCTTTGTCCGTTGCTGCACGAGCCATGCCTGAATATTCGAGAGAAGGGTATCGTCAGCCTGGAATCCTATTTTGAAGGTTTGCTCATAACTGAGCAAAAACAACTTGTTGCTACTGAGCAAGAGTATGAGACGATTACGCTGCGTATCGGGCAGGTCAAGAAATATGCTGATGCCCTGAACAAATTAGAGCAATATGTTGAGCAACGCGATACGCTTGCCGGGCAGATGCGCAAAATTGCGACTGAGATAGAGCAGGCGGAACAGGAGATTGTCACGCTATCCGGCGAAGTGGAAGCCTTGCGGCAGATAGCGGGACAGATGAAGGTGGCGGAGGCGGCCTATCAAGAGAGCAAACAGGCCAGCGAACAGGTAGCGGAACTGGGCGGACTCTACAAACAGCTTCAACAAATGCAAGAACAGCTTCAGCAATATGAAGCGGACTTGCAGGAGAAGAATCGTGAGGCCGAGATGCTCAAAGGTAGCGATGCTCAACTCCAGCAGGTTGAGAACGAGTTGCTTGCCTTGCGCGACCCGCGTGGGCAAACAACGGCCCAACAAGAGGTGATTGCTAAAGAAGGCCATTTCCAGCAACAATTGCAAGCTGAGCAACAACGTCTGGTAATAGCGCAGCAGCAATTGCAGCAGTTACAAGAAAAGCTGACCGTCTATCAATCGCTCGATGCTGACATTGCGTTGCAAGAGGCCACCATGCGGCAAAGTGAAAGTGGCTATCGAAACTATTTACAGAACGAGAAAGAAGCACAGGCGTTGCCGGAACGCGAGCGAGCTTATCAAGAGCAGCATGAGGCAACGCGGCTTGCTGAAGAGAACTGGCGTGAGGCCGAGATAGAGTACCAGCAGGCTGACGCAGCTTTCGATGCGCAAGAGTTGGCGCGTGTTGATGCAGAGATTCGCCAACTTGATACAGACCTGGCGACGCTTGGGCATGAGATAAAATATCATCAGGAGAAGATAGCGCAGTTGGTACAGCAGATTGAGCTAGCGGAGAATTTGCGTGTTCAGCTTGAGGTCGCGCAAAAAGAGTATCAGGAGCTTGATGAACTGCATGCTATGACGGTTCTCTTCCGCTCGCTAATCAAAGAGGCCGCCCCGCATGTCTTGAAGGCTATGCTGGCCGACATTTCGGCGGAGGCTAATCGCATCTTTAACGAGATTATGGGCGACCGCAGTGCGCAGCTTGCATGGCAGAATGATTACGAGATCACGCTACGGAGGCAGGGTGTCAATCGCACGTTCGCACAATTGAGCGGCGGTGAGCAGATGAGCGCGGCTCTGGCGATACGTCTGGCACTGCTCAAGAAGCTCTCCAACCTGAATATCGCCTTCTTCGATGAGCCAACGCAAAACATGGACGAACTGCGTCGTACAAATCTAGCCGAGCAGATTCGTCGTGTGCGTGGCTTTGAGCAGTTGATTGTGATTAGCCATGATGACACGTTTGAGCAGGGACTTGATAGCATCGTGCGCCTCAACAAAGTCAATGGCGAGACGCATCTATTGAGCGAGGAAGAGATCAGGATGCGCGAAGAGCAGAGAGTAGGATAGTTTATGCTGCATAAAGGGAAATTGCAGGCTGCCTTTGAGCGCAAACGCGGTCATTTTACACTCTATGATAGTTCGTTTGGCGACCAGTTGCGAGCCTATCAGCAGGTTCTGGAGACGTTGTATCTGCGCTTCACGTCCAGTGCCGCATTGGAACATATTTTGCCACCGGCTGAAAGCGGTATGGTTGCCGGAGCCAGACCGAGCGGCGAGTTTGATCGCTGGCTTGTCGATGCGACGTATCAGGACTATCATGGCCCCATCGTGCCATTTGGTCAGAGCTTTGCCAATCATGAGCAGGCGCGACAATGGGCAGAATGTATTGAAGGCATTACCACGGTGGCCGTTGATGGTAGCCAGTTGTTGCCCTGGCGCGATGCCTCTGTTCCCGTCGCGCTTATTCAGGCCGGTTTCTTCATCAATCCACATACAGTCGGCAAAGCCTACACCAAAGACGTGCGTATGGAGGTGTTGTCGCCGGATGAGATCATGGAAGAGGTCAAAAGCGAGGGACGCGACCCCGATAGTTATCCCTATTCGGATATGCAGGTGACGTTGCGCCGTCATCTGCTAGAAGTCGAGACGCTTTGCCAGCAAATTGAGCAATGTGTGCATGGGTCACGTGTGCGTCAGCCCACTGAGCCAGTGCATAGTCCGGTCGTCTTCTTCGATGGCTCGCTGGTCGTCTCCTTTGCCCTCACGATGCCCGCACCCTACCGCGATTATTACATCAATGCCGCTACCGCGCTACTGCGTGCCTCCGAACAGTACCGCGTGCCATTGATCGGCTACATTGATACCAGTTATGCCCGCGACATGATTACGATGTTGCGCAATGTAGATGCTATGAGCGATCAGCCTATGTTGCGCGAGACCAAGCGTGTGCATGATGCGTTGCTCTGGCAAGGGTATCTGCATTGGGGCGACCGCACACCGGCCATGTTGTGCGCTCGTGGTGATATTCTCGCAGCTTAT
>JAJZEJ010000151.1 GCA_021828635.1 Chloroflexota bacterium | reverse complement strand
TGGCTCCAATTGTGCAACAAATTCATCGAAGCGTTCTGCTAAAGGGGCCGTGCCATGTAGCAGTATACTGATGGCACCTCGAAAAGTAGCCATATCTATATGCGTCATGACCTCCGCGATACGGCGGCGCGTCGAGAATATCGAACGCAGAAGAGCATGCATTACCTGCTCATCAAGTGCTGGCAGTGCTGCGGGCGCGAGCAGTTGATGAAATCGCTGGCTCTTATAGCGCAGTTCCGTCACGATAGCCGTAAGTTCCTCTTCAGTGATCTTCTGGAGTGCCTCGCGCATGAACTCCTGCGCACTCGGCGTATCGACTATCTGCCCTACGGCCTCGCTGTCGTTGGACATTGGAGCTGACATGACTACTCTCCTCCACCTCCCGTAGCGACGGGGGCGCTCTGGCGTATCTGGCGACGCACACAACTCACCGCTTTCATCGCAGCGGTTCCCGCCATAGAAATGCTATCTTCCAAATCTTTTGGGCCAGCAGCGGCACCCGCAACGAAGATGCCAGGAACAGGAGTCGTGACAGTGTCGAGAGGACCACCGGTGGTTTCCAGGAAACCATGACTCTCACGCGGCAGGTTCAAGACTTTGGCAATTTCGACGGTTCCCACACTCGGCACCATACCTACGGAAAGAATAACAACATCCATTGGAATCTCCATAGGTCGTCCCATCGTCGTGTCCTCACCTTTAATCACTAGAGTGTCGCCACGTCGCAACACCTCCGTCACAATGCCGCGAATATAGTTGACTTTGTGTTCCTCCTGAGCCTTCCAGTAAATCTGATCTTCCCAGAATCCGTACATACGCATGTCGATGTAGAAGATAAACACCTTCGCCTCTGGCAGCAACTCTTTGATCTCAATGGCTTCCTTAGAAGCTACGCCACAGCAGACTTTTGAGCAATACAAATTACCCAGGCGACGATCACGCGAGCCAACACATTGGATGAAGCAGATGCGCTTGGGTGGCTCTCCGGTAGAAGGCCGCACGAAACGTTGCTCTTTGAGCATCTTTTCCGCATCTACGAGTGTTAGGACATCCTCAAATTCGTAGTAGCCATACATCTGTGTTTCACGACCGGGATCAAAGTGATCGAAACCCGTAGCTACGATGATTGAACCAACATTCAATGCACGAGTTTCGCCGCTTTTGCTGGTCAATGTGACCTGGAAATCGCCTAGCTCTCCCTGGCTGGCCGTGACTCTCGTTTGTAAAAGAATCTCTATCAGTGGGTCATTGTTGATGTCGTTGACCATGCGTGTGATAGCTGTTTCTGCATCCTCCAGATGAGGGGTCAGCGAGGCGTAGTACGAGGCGATAGGATTACCGCCGAGATGGTCACGTTTCTCCACGAGAACCACAGGTGTACCTAGATCAGCCACACCACGCGCAGCGTATAGCCCTGCCGGGCCACCACCGATAATCAGAACGATATCACTTGGCATCAGCATCCTCCCATGATAGAAATTGCATGTCACCCCGACGCAATCGTTCCAGGTCTTCCTGGAATTCGGCCCAGCGGGCCTGCCAATCAATCCCCATTTTTTCTAGCAGAGGTCGATAATCGACACTATGCCAGTGCAGTTGACAGATGCGATAGGGATGCGCACCCATCGCCAGAGCGGCAAATTGTGCCTCGGAGAGAACCGGAATGCCGACATTGCGCCCATGCACCCGTGCAGCAAACTGGCTCTTATCCAATGTCGTTACGCAACCAGTATCATGCGTGAGCGTCACATCAGGATTGGCCTCCTCTTTCATGCGTTCGATTTTACGCAATGTAGCAAACGAGCGTGTGAAATCGCGTTGTACGAGAATGTGGCGGAAGCCGAAGCCACAGCAATCAAACCAGGTAGAGTAATCAGCAACCTTTGCGCCTAGCGCCTGAACGACGGCACTCACGACGGCGGTACGCTGCCCACCATAGAGATCAGGGTCATAGATAGCGTCTTCGGCGACAAGTTTATAATAGTGGCAGGCCGGATGAACCGTGACGGTAATATCGCTCAGATCGAACACCTTGCGTTTGGCAATCTCAAAGCGCATGGTATGTATCCATTCGCTATAGTGAACGATCTCCTCTGGAATGACCAACGGCTTGCCCAGTTTCGCCATGATGTCGCGTACCTGCTTGCGTAGCTCAGGATGATGGACAAGCTGCTCACGGGTCTCTTTATAATGACCGTAGCTTGTGCCGCAGTGAATCATGGGGAAGTAGCCAGTTTCGTAGGCAGCGGCAAAGTTGCGTACTGCCACCGCCGCCTGCGCTGCGGCATTGGAGGTTGCGGAAGCGTAGTAGTTCCAGGCGGTGCAGGATGTCTGATCGCGTGGATCGTTGTACTCCATACCAAGCTGACGGTGCAGCCAGAAAATGGATGTTGAATAGCCAGGGATATGACCACATTGTCCGCAACTTTTGTGATGCCAGGTAAACTGGCGTGGAATGCGTTTAGTGCGACCATATTTGGTCATCACTTCGATATTGTCATCTGGGACACGCTGCACAATCCACTCGCCCTGCGCTTCCAACTCAAAGAGCTTCTCTCGAATGTCTTCAGTCGGTGCATTTGCAGGGTCGCGCTGAAAGACACGTTGCGGAATCGTCCCACGAGTAATGCTGGTGACAGGAATAGAAACTTCGCTGGACATATTACCTCCCAACCGACACCGTCGGTGAGAACATGAGCCTTCTCAGGCGCTCAAGAAACACTATACCCTTTTTCTTCAAGAGCCTCTTCCATCACGTCCTGCAAAATCATGTGTAGCCCTTCGTCAATTTCCTTAATCATGTCAAGCACGCCTGTCATATGCCAGATTAGATACAGTTCCGTCAATGTCTTTTCTTCGACATCCCAGGCGAGTTCGGTGGTATGTAAGGTTTCAGGTGGAAGAGCGCGTCGCCAGAGATCAAGGTTCTCCGAGACATCACGCACCTCTGGCCCCCAATCGGGGAACGCATCGGGCTGTAACATATCGGGGGAAACCTGCGTTCCGGTGGACATGATTTTGTAGACCACACGTCCATATCCCTCCAACGCCTCTTTTGCCGTGTGCAAGCCGTTTTTAACCGCGACTTCGCGCAGGATAGTGATGAGGCCACCGGGAGAGTTGCCACGTGGGCAACGATCACACGAGAAGCATTGTGAGCAGTTCCAGACATCTTCATTCATTTGTTTATAAACTAGCTCGACATCTTCACGCGCTACCGCCTGCGTAATTTTACGTGGGCTGAAATCATAGAAACGTGCAGAGGGACAGGCAGCTACACAGATACCACATTCATAACATCCTTTGAGATAGTCATGAAAGCGAATATCCTGCGTAACCTGAGTGAAAAGCCGCTCTTTCTCTTCATAAGAGACATCAGCATGTTTTAGCATTAACTGGGCCAATGGAACACCTCCATGTGAGCCAACAGCGCATTTCCAAAACTGGGAACACGATCAGAATGAAATGACGGCATCAGCTTCGAGTGCCATGTCGTTGAAAGCGGCACCACCAATCATCTCGACGCCATCAATCAGGTCTTCGTAACGTACATTGTTCAAATCTAAGCTAGGCTGACAGACATAGAACTTGACGCCGAGATCGGCAGCCTGATCAATGAAGC
>JAJZEJ010000056.1 GCA_021828635.1 Chloroflexota bacterium | reverse complement strand
TTCCTACACCCCAGAGTGTCCCTTGCAATGCCCCTTTATTCCTTCATCCATGTTCCTTTGTAACAAGCTGTGTTTTGTTATGTGTCAAAGAAAGTCACTATACTGCTGGATTGCATTATAGGTCGGCCTCATGCAGTGCGGCATATTAGGCGTTCTCAGGCGATTGCTATGCATCGTATGTGCTTCTATAGAAACGGCAAAAAAGGTCTATAGAGAGATGTATCTACTGTTGCAATGGTTTTGTTCCCTGTGCTATAATCCAATCGGTATAATAAATGAGAGAAGACAGACGGGATCATATAGATGAAAAATCAACCGCCCTCTGTTTTGAAATCCCTGGCGCTAATAGGGCAACTGGGACTTACCATCGCTGTACCTATTGCTGTACTCGCTATCGCCGGTAACTGGCTCGATGGCGTTGCACATACTGGACATGTGTTTGTACTAATCGGGCTGCTGCTTGGCTTGATTTCGGGAATATATGGAGCGTACCGTTTACTTGCGAGAATGCTATAACAGTGAGAAAACGGAGACTATGTAGAACGAAGATATAAAAAAGGCAGCACTCGATATATAAAGGAGGATAACTGAGTGCTTTGGAAACTTCCTACCGTGGATATTGCGCCAAGCGTTATATTCACGATTCCAGGTATTCATTTTCCCGTTACTAATACATTACTCTCTACATGGCTGTCAATTGTTGTTTTACTGGCACTATTCTATTTCGGGTCAAGGCGGCGCGACCTCATTCCATACGGAGTGCAAAATTTCGCTGAGTGGGCAGTAGAGTCCTTGCGTGGTATGGTGGAAGGTGTGGCTGGCAAAGAGCGTGGAAAGCAATTTTTCCCGTTGGTGGCGACATTCTTCATCTTCATCTTTGTCTCTAACCTGCTCGACATCTTCCCTGGAGTAGATACGGTCGGCGCGATTGATGGCAAAACGCTCGCCGCACAGGCGACCAATCAGCTTTTTCTAGGGTTTATCCCGGCGAACAAGCCTGTACTGGGTTTTCTGCTGTTTGGGAATATCTCGAATGCCGTCATTCCCTGGGTGCGGCCCGCTACTACGGACTTGAATCTGACCTTTGCAATGGCGATCATTTCGGTCGTTACTTGTCAGGCATTCGGGTTCTATAAGCTGGGTGCGAAAGAGCATATCAGCAAGTATCTGAACTTCAGAAGCCCCATCGATTTCATCGTTGGTATTCTGGAAGCCATCAGTGAGCTTGCCCGTATCATCTCGTTCTCGTTCCGACTTTTCGGCAACATCTTTGCGGGCAGTACGGTCCTGGCCGTGTTCGCCTTCATCCTGCCGTTTGTCGCGGACATCATTTTCATTCCCTTTGAGATTTTCGTCGCTTTTGTGCAGGCGCTGGTTTTCTCGCTACTCACCCTGGTCTTCCTGGAAATTGCTTCCAGTAGCCATGAACACGTCGATGAATCCGAGCATGAAGCTCGTGAGGAGGTTGCACGTAACGAGGAGCGGAAGGCGGTTGCCACACACTAAAGAGAGTGCTTTCATAGCTCTCTTTTGTTCATCGGTTGCTATCCGCAGATTTTTTCCTGCGGTCGCATATACACAATCATATTAACAGAACTAGTTCTTTCCCTTGAAGGAGGATATTTCGTCATGGATATTGCTTCACTCGCGGTAGCATTAGCTAGCACATCCCCATATAGCCCGCTCGCGGTAGGTTTAGCCATCGGTATCGGCGCAATTGGCCCTGGTATTGGTATCGGTATTCTTGCTGGTCAGGCGTTGAGTGCCATTGGCCGCAACCCCGAAGCCGAGCCATTGATTCGTACCAACATGTTTATTGGTATTGCATTTGCCGAAGCTGTTGCTATCTACGCGCTGTTGATCGCCTTCCTCATTCAGTTCCTCGGTTAATTCGTTCTTCCCTTCCTGGTATGGAATAGCATGCATCAGATAGAGTATGCCTCAGCAGAAGAAATGCTGATACTTCATACCACGGTTGGGCAGGATGTGTGATCCTCGACGAAAGGAGGAGCATTCGATGGTATTGTTAACGCTTGCAGCTTCGAGTGCCGGTGGTTTCGGTGCGCTTTTTAGCGGACTTGGCATTAATGCCTGGGCTTTTATCTCACAACTCATCAGCTTCGGCATCGTTTTTGTCCTACTCTGGAAATGGGGTTTCCCTGCCATTACGGGTATTCTCGATAGACGGCAGGCCGTGATCCGCGAAGGGGTAGAGAATGCCGAGCGTGCCAAGCAGGAATTGGCTGAGGCCACGAGTCGTGCTGAACAGGTGATGCTGGAGGCCCGCCGCGAGGCACAGCAGACGATTGAGCGTGCCACGAAGGTCGCGCAGGATGAAGCTCGTCGCATTGAAGAAGAGGCTCGCGTCCATGCTGAACAGATCGGTCAGCAGTACGAGGCTCGCTTGCAGCAAGAGGTCAACCGCGCACGTAACGAATTGAGCCGCATGGTTGTCAGCCTCTCGATTGATGCCGCCGGTAAAGTTATCGGGCGTTCGGTTGATAATAAGGATAGTCGTCGTCTTGTCGAAGAGTTTGTGACGGCCAGTAACAAGGCGAGGGAGCAGTAATGCTAAAAGGAGCGATTGCACGGCGCTACGCTATGGCTATCTTTGATCTGGCACGCAAGCAGAATACGATTGAGCGCACGCTAGAGGATGTCAAAGAGATTGCGCAACTCTTCTCAATCCGCAAACTCGCCTACCTCTTGCGGGAGCCGAAGATTCCTGTGCAGCGTAAAGAGGCAGCTATTCGCCAGAGCCTGACGGATAAGGTGTTGCCCACGTCGCTCAATCTGGCATTGCTGCTTGTGCAGCGCCAACTGGTGGATTATGTGCCGAACATTGCGAAGGAGCTTGAGCAACTCGTGCTGGATTACAGAAACGAGGCCATTGCTCAGGTGACGACGGCGACACCGATGGATGAACAACAGAGTACGCTGGTGCGAGATGCGCTGGAGAAGCAAATTGGCAAATCCATTATCATGCAGACACGCATCGATCCCAGTATTCTCGGTGGCGTGATTGCTCGCGTTGGTGATGAGGTTATCGATGGTAGTGTGCGCTACCGCCTGAATGCCCTGCAACAGCGGTTGCTATCCGGCGTTGCGGAGACGAATAGTGATCTCCTCTCAGATGTACTGCCACCCCCGGCACAGGCGCAAGTATAAATGATTGAGCGACAAAAATACGTAGGGACGTGATAAATCACGTCCAAACAGAATCCAGACAAAGTTTTGATTCAGGATAGACAAGGGATATGACACGCATGTGTGTCCATTCCCAGGAGGAAAAAGCGATGGCATCTTGGGCTGATGAAATCAGTGCCATCATAGAGAAAAACATCGCTGGCTTTGGTGCGAGTGAAACCTCGACGGCAAGTGTTGGCACCGTCATCGCGGTACAGGATGGTATCGCCCGCATCTATGGTCTGCAAGATGTTAAGTATCTCGAACTGGTAGAATTTACACGTACAGGACTCTTTGGGCTGGCTTTTAACCTGGAAGAAGAGACGGTAAGCTGCCCAGTCCTGGGTGACTATACCCACATTCGTGAAGACGACGAAGTGCGCACAACAGGTCGTATCATTCAAGTCCCTGTTGGTGATGCACTGCTTGGGCGTGTTGTCAA
>JAJZEJ010000395.1 GCA_021828635.1 Chloroflexota bacterium | reverse complement strand
ACCTTCGAGGTGGTCGAACAGGTTTTCGCGCCCTATGACGGCTTCATCCTGGGAACCGCTGACCTGCCAATGGTCAATATGGGCGATGGCCTTGTCAACCTGTGTCCCGTGCGCGAGTAACAGAAATATGGAACGTGCGCTGTAGGGACTGATTGAATGATCCGTAATATCGGTTAGGGCTATTTTCGCACGAACCGATATTACGGACAGAGAGCTTGTGACGAAACCTATGCGTATGGTAAGCATACCGTAAATGTAGAGCCAGAACCCGGTTTGCTCTCAACTGTGATTGACCCCGCATGTGCGTCAACAATCCATTTGACAATGGCTAAGCCAAGTCCACTGCTTCCACCTTCAATAGAGCTACGGGCCGGATCAACACGATAAAAACGCTCAAATATATGGGAGAGGTGTTCTTCTGCGATGCCTATTCCTGTATCACTGACTATGAAACATACGTGTTGCTGCTTCTCGATAAGTTGCAGCGTTATGCATCCTGGAGCGTTTGTGTAGTTGATAGCATTATCTAGCAAATTCATCATCATTTGGATCAGACGTGCTTCATCTCCTTGCACTGTGATAGGTTCCGGCGTATGATTTTGTAGCGTAAGACCACGTTCTGTTGCCAGAGGAAGCGCATTTGTCATAACGCTGTTAACCAGCAGATCCAAACGCACCGGTTCGCGCTGAATCTTTGCTTTTCCTTCATCTACTCGTGCAAACATCAATAAATCGCTGATAAGGGAAGTCAACCGTATTGCCTCGGTATTGATATTGTTTAGCACGGAAACATATTTTTCCTGCCTAAGTGGCTTCATGAGGGCGACATCAGTGAGACTACGAATAGCGGCAACAGGGGTACGCAATTCATGCGAGGCATCAGCGACAAAGCGATGTTGCCGCATGAGGTTTTGGTCTAGCACTTCAAGCATCTCGTTGAGTGTGAGAGCGAGACGACGAACTTCATCATATGTCTCTGGCAAAGGTACGCGCTGATGGATATCGCCCTCTTTGATGCGTTTAGCTGTGCGTATGAGATGGTCGATAGGCTTAAAGGTGCGCGAGGCTAATACATAACTGCCGAGTGCGCTTAAACACAAGGTAATTGGTCCAAGAAAGAGGAAATCAAGTAGGAGACTTCTAAGAGCCGTTCTGAACTGAGTAAGCGATGCTCCTGCCTGAATCACCGCAACGTTTACCCCGTCATCGACGAGGGCCAGACTATAAACTCGCACTTGTTGCCCGTCTGGCGCACTGACATTGCCTTCCCAGGGTATGCCATGAAGAGGGAGATTGATACTGGCGCGTGGCACAGTAAGTTCCTGAAAGAACGGAGTTACCCTGATAACATGCCCTTGTGCATCAAGAACACGTGCTAATGTCTCGAAATTGACATTCGCGTTGTTGATCGATTGCTTCCCAGCAGGTTCATCATTTTTATCGAAACCTGGAAGCTCCTCAGTGTTGTTCTGAAAAGTAAATGTGCCATTCTTGTAGGTAATATCATCAGCTATCTGATGGGTGCGCAGGCGAAGCTCAGTATCCAGACTGTTCAAGAGGGTATTTTGCAGTTGTATATACAGCAAAAAACCAGAAAGAAACATAAGTGTCGCAAAGACGAGTGTATACCACAGAGTTAGCTGAAAGCGCAGCCCAAGATAACGCTTCAAAGATAACTTGCCCTTCATGACGGCGGCTCCTTCAATATATAACCCACCCCTCGCACCGTTGAGATAACATCAGGCTCCCCTTGCGCACAAAGTTTATTGCGTAGGGAGTTAATATAGACATTAATGACATTGGAGACGTTTTCCGATTCCAAATCCCAGAGATGTTCTGCGATAGTTATTCTGCTCAGCACTTCGTGTGGATGGTACAGCAAAAATTCCAGCAAAGCAAACTCTTTGCCTGCCAGAGGAATTTCACGGTCTCCCCGGCGCACACTGCGTGAAACGCTGTCCATCACAATATCCATAAACTGAATTGTCGCGGTTCTTACCGTGATCCCACCGCGTAAGAGTGCGCGTACTCGTGCCTCAAATTCGTGAAAGGCAAAGGGTTTCGTGAGATAATCATCCCCTCCACTGTTCAGTCCTGAGACGCGATCTTTGACCCTTCCTAGAGCGGTTAAGAAGAGGATAGGCATGTTGCGTTTCTCCTCACGCAACCGTTGGCAGACTTTCAATCCATCGCAGCCCGGTAGCATAATATCCAGAACGATAAGATCGTATGAAATAGCACAAGCCAGTTCATATGCTTCTTCTCCATCTCGCACCAAGTCAACAGCATAATAGCACGCCTCTAGTCCTTCTTTCAATGACGAGCCAAGCGTAGGATGATCTTCTGCTATTAGAATACGCATACATGCCTCCTTTTGAGATGACTCGGTCCCTACATTGGTTTTCTCCCTTGATACCAGGCAGAGGTGAGTTGCACTCCTTCGCGGATGGGTACCTGCGGCACATAGCCCAACTCGCGGCGGGCCTTCTCGATGGAGAGGCGACTGTCATCACCAAGAATCTTGATGCCATGCCGCGTGACGACCGGCGCAATGCGATAACCGCTCAAGGTAGAGATGCGCTCTGCGGCATAGGCGGCCGCATACATCGAGGAGTAGGGTATGTGTATATGGCGTGTTGTAACACCAAACTCTTGGGCAATAGCTGAGAGATATTGTTTCTGGGTCAAGGGCTGGTCGTTCCCAATGTTGTAGACCTGTCCTATCGCTCGCGGGGAATCCAGAGCAAGCAGCAATGCTTGTACCACATCAGTGATATAGACAAAAGGCACCGCGTTATTGCCCGAACCGACGATAATGCTCTTACCAGCCCGCACCCGATCAGCCATACGCCCAAAGTTCATGTAATCATCTGGGCCAAGTAGCGCACCCAAGCGAATAATGACGGCAGGGAGATGTTCTTCGCGGATCATACGCTGTACCAGCTTATCACCTTGCGCTTTGGTCAGGCTATAGGGTTCGTCGAGTGGCATCAGAGAGTCATCCTCCGTGACTGCTCGCCCAACTCTCATATTATAAATCGTGAATGTGCTGATATGCACGAGCCGTTGCACACCTGCCGCTAGCGCCGCTCGGCACACATTCTCGGTGCCGGTGACATTGATGGCATAAGAACGTTGCATCGGCCCCCATTTCCTGGTCTCCGCGACCAGATGAAATACAGCGTCTACACCGCACATTGGCTCTATAAGCGTGTCGGGGTCACGAACATCACCGCGAAAGATTGTTACGTCGTGCTGTTTGAGCCACGCTGTATCTCCTTTAGAGGTTGAGAGGACGCGCACCTTGTCACCACGCTGTTGCAACGCCCGGATAAGATGGCGGCCCACAAACCCGTTGCCGCCAGTCAGTAAAATAATCATCGTGCAAGCTCCTTTGGTATGATGGGACTTTGTTGTGTCGTTGAGGGCTGAGCGAGGGAGCGATACCAGGCGACGCTCAAGCGGACACCTTCGGAGAGGTTAACCTGGGGAGAGAATCCTAGCTCAGTACGGGCGCGGTCAATGAGGAAGCGGTTCTGGCCGCCGATCTGGCGGAGACCAAAGCGCATAAGGGGTGGGGGTTGCTGGCGCTGGGCGAGATGAGCAGCGACTTCGACGCCAGCGGCCAGA
>JAJZEJ010000759.1 GCA_021828635.1 Chloroflexota bacterium | reverse complement strand
AAGGGGATCAGCACATCGGGATTTTCAGCCGCCGCCTCGGCCACATCTTCGTTAGGAACGCGCACCTCGCCCGTGGTGGACTCGGCATCCACGGGGAAGACTACACAGGCCATTTTGCGCTCCCGATAGTAGGCCGCGATCTCTGTGAGCGTGGGAGAATGGTTCTCATGCTTGAAATAGCGTTTGGCCGCCTCGCGCATCTCCGCGTCACCAGGAGCATCGGAGACGTGACGTGAGACATGGGCGTGTGTATGCACATCAATCGCAACAAGATTGCTTATATCCATAGCTCTTTCTTTCACACTTTCCTTGCTAAAATAGAACATCAAACGCGCCTCGCGTAGGAATGTAGAACCTATCAAGCCTTCTGAGCCGCAAACGCGATAAAAAACTCGATTGCCTGCGGATGAGCCATCGAATCGAGATTGACTGCCTTTTCAATCGGCACGCCAAGCAGCAATTTTTTGACTGGCACTTCCAGCTTTTTGCCGTTGAGGGTACGTGGCACCTCTGGAACCGCGATGATCTCATCAGGAACATGGTTGGGCGAGACCTGCTCACGAATGCGCTGGCGAAGCGTGTTTTTGAGTTGCTCATCGAGCGGAACACCTTCCTCAAGTACTACAAAGAGCGGCATGTAGTAGCCACCGTGTTGCCGCTCGACCCCGACTACCAGGCTCTCACGAATCTGCGGAAGGTCTTCCACCACGCGATAAATGTCACTGCTACCCATCCGTACTCCCTTACGATTGAGAGTAGAGTCAGAGCGACCATAGATGATAGAACTGCCATCCGGCAGAAATTTGATCCAGTCGCCGTGCCGCCATACGCCTGGGTAGACATCAAAGTAGCTGTCATGGTAGCGTTGTCCATCGGGATCGTTCCAGAAGAAGAGTGGCATCGAAGGCATCGGCTCGGTGATTACCAGCTCACCCATTTCGTTGACCAGCGATCTCCCCTGCTCGTCAAAGGCTTCTACCTTGACGCCCAATCCTCGGCTCTGAATCTCACCCGCGTAGACCGGTTGCAGAACAGAGCCGCCGACAAAAGCCGTGCAAACATCAGTTCCACCACTGCCTGAAGTCAGAAAAATGTCCGCTTTGACTTGATTATACACCCATGCAAATCCTTCTGGTGGTAAGGGCGAGCCGGTCGCGCTCAATGTACGTAAGTGACTCAGATCATGGTGCTTGCCAGGTTCTAAGCCTGCTTTCATGCACGAAAGAAGATAGCCCGCGCTTGTGCCAAAGGAGGACGTGTGGGTCTCTTCGGCCAGTTGCCAGAGAACATCCAGGTCGGGATAGGACGGAGAGCCATCGTAGAGGACAATCGTTGCGCCAACAAGTAGGGTGCTGACAAGAATATTCCACATCATCCAGCCAGTGATTGTGTACTGGAAGAAGCGATCTCCACGTTTTATATCAGAGCCAAGTCCGGCAGTTTTGAGATGTTCAAGCAAAATGCCGCCGTGTCCCTGCACAATGGCTTTAGGCATACCAGTGGTGCCAGATGAGTAGAGTATCCAGAGCGGGTGATCGAACGGAACCTGTTCAAAGGTGAGATCAGTGGCTACTAGTGTGGTATCGGCGATGACCTTCTGCCACTGGAGTGTGTTGGGTGCAACGATTGCCTCTTCCTCCGCAAACAGATACGTAACGTGTACGGTTGCTTTCAGCGTCGGCAGTGCTTGTTGCAATTCGGCTCGTAATGAGCGACGATCAAGGCTTTTGCCATTGTACTGGTAGCCATCGACCGCGAAGAGGACTGTTGGCTCGATCTGTTTGAAACGATCAATGACGCTCCGTATGCCAAAATCTGGTGAGCAGTTTGACCAGATCGCACCAATGCTCGCGCAAGCCAGGAAGGCAATAATCGTCTCTGGGATGTTGGGTAGGTAGCCCACCACTCTGTCGCCGCGCTGAACACCAAGTGAGCGGAGAAGCTGCGCGATGATCTTGACCTTCTGGCGCAGTTCAGCCCAAGTTATGGTGCGCAAGGGGTGGCGTTCGGATTGAAAGAGTAGTGCGGGATACTGATCCTGTGCCTGACTCAACAGGTATTGTGCATAGTTGAGTTTCGCGCCGACAAACCATTGCGCACCGGGCATTGTGCGTTTTGCTAGCACCGTGCTATACGGTGTGGATGCCTGCACGTGAAAAAACTCCCAGATGGAAACCCAAAACGCTTCCAGGTTGGTCACGGACCACTCCCATACGTCATTGCGTTCCCTAAAAGCATAGCCCTTCTCGCTATTGAGCCAGCGCATATAGCCCATCAAGTTGGATTGTTGCTTGATTTCCTCGGATGGTTGCCAGAGGAGTACTCTTTCCATATCAGGATTTGCCATATTTTACCTGCCTTTGGCGTATGATCTCATCAACGAGACCAGAGCATACGGACGCGATGAAGCGGTCCCTACCTGGAAGCGCGTTTTTTTGCCTGACCCGCTTCCTCTGGCTGTATTATTCCGCTTTGTGCCAGCGTTAGTGCCGTGCGAACGGCCATTGGTTCGTACTCTGGGGCCATCTGTGCCAGGACCGTTAGTGCGGTTCGCGCCAGGTGGCGTGCTAAGAGTTGTGCCGCTTCCTCACGGTTGTGTGCGACACAGGCTTGCAGAATCGCGCTGTGTTCAGCCATGCTCACCGGTCGGGCGTGAATGTCGGTTTGGCTGAGGAGATAACGATACCGTTGGCTCTGGTCAGCATAACTGTCAATCGTTGTGCGAATCTGCTTGCCCGCCTGAGCAACCAGTAGTTGGTGAAAACGACGATGTGGCATCTCCCAGGTGGTGATGTCCGAGGCGGCACGCATCTCCGCCAGGGTAGCAGCGAGTGCGTCCAGGTCTTCCTGTTGCAAATGCGGCACCGTCAGGATGATACCAAGCGTTTCCAGTTGGATACGTCCCGCATAGAGCGTATCAAGGTCGATGGGTTCAAAGGGCGTGACCCGGCAACGTTGATAGCGGCCAGCCTCGATCAGACCTTCTTTTTGCAGCAGGCGCAGCACCTCGCGCAGCGGCGTGCGGCTGACGCCAAGTGTGCGGGCCAGTTCTTCCTGGGGAATCAGTGTGCCTGGCGGGTAGACGCCATCCAGAATGAGCTTGCGCAAACGTGTATGTAGCGCGGTGATGCCGCTCTGGTTTTCAAGTGCTTCCGACGTTTCTGCTGTTTCAGGTTGGGGCATAGTTCTCTTTCTCCAAAGGATATCTACATGCGTGAGCATCAGAGTGATGTTTACATGCTCGCATCCACCACCATCTGATTGCGAAGCGTCCCGATCTGTTCAATCTCAACCTCGACAATATCCCCTGCGTGCAAAAATAAGGGGGGTTGCCGTTTGCCGCCGACGCCAGATGGTGTGCCAGTCGCAATAATATCTCCAGGTTCTAATGTCATAAAAGAACTGAAGAAGGCAATCGCGGCGGCCACCGAGAAAATCATGGTAGAGGTATTGGCATGCTGAACAACCTCTCCATTGACGCGCGTCGTGAGCAGCAAGTTCTGTGGGTCCATGATGTCTCTTGCCAGGACAATGCCCGGTCCCATTGGGGCAAAAGTATCAATGGCCTTGCCCGCCGTCCACTGGCTGGTTTGCATTTGCAAGTCACGCGCCATCATATAATTGCAAATAGT
>JAJZEJ010000649.1 GCA_021828635.1 Chloroflexota bacterium | reverse complement strand
CTCAACTTTAGCTTGAAAGTACGTGAATCGTGCGGAGCCAACATAGAAACGGAGGTGGTTCTGTAATTACTCTTACTAGGGTTCCAGCCCAAAACCCTGGCTTGCAGGAAGGTTTATGCAATGACAGAGGTAGTCAACATGCCATATTCAGACCTGCATACGATGCTCAATAGGCATTCTTCTCTCGAAACATGCGTTACATGATGGATCACAGTTTTATATTTGAAAGCGACGTTTCAGCTTTCTTTACCACGGAGGTACACGATGCATCGAACATTAACACGCCGCGCTGTCTTGAAATCGGGTGCTGGCTTGCTCGCCAGTTCATCTGTCCTGTCACTGGTTGCTTGCGGAGGGGGTAGCACAACTGGCACTAGCCAGGGTGGTCAAACCATTCGCGTGACGATTGGGGCTAACACCACTTATCCTACCCAGCAGCAACAGTGGATGAAGTCTATGACGGACCAATTCAAGAAGCTGACTGGTAATACGGTCGCCTGGGATACCTACGCATCGAGTAGCGAGGAACAGACGACGCTGCAAACCTCAATTGTCAGTGGCACCGGGCCAGATATATTTGATCTGGGTACGACCTTTGTTCCCACAGCCCAGGCCACCGGAGGCTTCACTACACTCAGCGCCAGTGACTGGAATGAAGCAGGTGGTCTAAGCCGATACTTCCAGCCGCAGCTCACTATGTCCGGTTCGTCACCAAGCCAGTACATTGCCATTCCTTTTGTCATGCGTCCATTCGTGATGGTCTACAACACTGACTTGTTCCAGAAGGCGGGCATCTCAGCCGCGCCGACCACCTGGACTGAATTTGTACAGTACGCCCAAAAGATCAACGATCCTTCCGCAGGTATTTATGGCACGACGCTAGACCCTTCGGATTCATACGATCCCTGGAAAATCTGGTGGACGTTCTCCAAGCAACTGGGCAAGGACTTCGTCTCAAGCGACCTCAAGACAGCGCAGCTCAACTCGCCACAAGCCGTGCAGGCCGTGCAGTTCTGGTTCGATTGGGCCACACAGTACAAGATCGTTGATCCCAACTCGATGTCATGGAAAGCCGGTGACGCCTCCAAAGCTTTTGCTAATGGTAAAGCTGGCATGCTGATCATGATCTCGACCTCAATCATCCCACAGCTGCAATCATCAGCTGTTGCAGGCAAGTTCGCCTTCGCGCCTCTGCCGAACATCCCCTACGGCCTGACACAGCGACCAGCCGGGGGCGTACCCGCCGAATCAATTATTTCGGGGGATATGCTCGCCATTGCTACCTACTCGAAGGTGAAAAACCAGGCGCTGCAATTCATCAAATTCTTGACTGACCAGCAGAACCAGATCCAGTACCAGAAGACGTTTGGTGACTTACCAGTGAACATCAAAGCGGCAAACGCGCTGGCAAGCCAGAGTGCGCAAATTGCCGCTTTCGTCCAGGCCGAGCAAGGGGCCGACCCGACGCCCTTTACCGGTGCCTGGGGTGCATTGGAGGTTGCCCTGGCTGGTGTCAGTTCCAAGCTGGCAAACCAGGTTGCCACCAACAGTTACAATCCATCAAATGTGAAGACGCTTTTGGATCAGGCGAACGCGCAGATTCAAAGCCAGCTACACTAACGTAGGGGCATGATTCATCACGCCCGATGTTCCTTAGCTTGGAGCGGAAAGAGACTCGCGTTCCGGCGCGAGTCTCCCATTTCTGGAAGGCGGCAACTATGTCTACAGAACCAATCCCAGAGATCATGCCCACCGTGGTCGCACGATCACATATACGACGCAGGTGGAGTACCGTCTTTCATCAGCGACCACTGTGGCTGATGTGGCCCAGCGCGTTTCTGCTGATTGTGATTATCGGCATACCTTTTGTCATTGCCCTGTATATCAGCTTCCTGAACCTCACGCAGTATACGCTGCGGAGCTGGTTGCACGCGCCGTGGGCTGGATTGACCAACTACATCACAGCTCTCACCGCTGGTAGCGTGGTTGGAGCTTCAGCTTTGACATCTCTGGGGGTCAGTATCGCTTTTTCGCTGCTGACCACCCTGCTGATTACCCCTATTGGGATTATCGCCGCTCTAACCGTCAATACAACTTATCGTGGACGCACGTTTATTCGTGCGTTATACCTGATTCCCTACGTCATCCCAACCTTTGTCACCGCGCTCATCTGGCGCATGATGTTTCTGAACAAAACTGGTCTGGTTGATCGCCTTCTAGCGTTTCTCCACCTGGCAAATGTCAACATGTACTGGCTCCTGGGACCAAACAGCTTCTGGGCGATGGTCATCACCGATACCTGGGCCTCGTGGGCTTTCATCTATATCATGGTCCTGGCAGGATTACAGTCAATTTCCAACGATCTTTATGAAGCAGCTGATATGGACGGGGCGAATGCCTGGCAGAAACTCACCCGCATCGTGCTGCCACAATTGCGCCATATTCTAGGATTGGCCCTGCTCCTCTCGACACTCAATCACTTCAACAACTTTACGCTACCATTCGTCATGTTCGGCACGCCACCACCCGTGCAGGCTGATGTCTTGCCGCTCAATGTCTACGTCTCCTCGTTCCAATTATTTAATTTTGGACTAGGAGGTGCCATGTCGATCATCACACTCATTATTATGCTGATTCCCGGACTCCTGTATATCCGGGCGTTACGTTTAGGGGAGGTCAAGGCGGCATGAGTACAACCATCAGTAGAGTAAGAACAAAACACAGGGATGCACAGGAGATTCTCCCCAAACCACTGCGCATCATCGTAACAATCATTCTGGCGGTCCTGATCATCGTTCCCATTGCCTATATGCTTCTGCTCTCGGTCACACCTGATACTGAGGCTGGCGGCGAGCAACTGATCCCATCACACTGGGCTTTTAGCAACTACATTAATATGTGGTCTACCGTCAACCTCTTACAAGGGTTGCAAAATAGCCTGATCATTTCAGGCGTTGCCAGTGTCATTGCGGTGATTCTGGCTGTCGCGGCTGCATATATTATTACCAGATTCGCTTTTCACGGACGTTTACCGTTCCTATACTCGCTGATCGGCTTTCAAACTATTCCAGGTGTGATGTTGCTACTACCACTTTTTGTGGTGTTTGTCTCGATTCAGGCCGCCTTGCAAATCCAACTCGTAGGCAGCTATACGGCTGTAATTATCACCTACCTGACTTTCGCGCTACCATTCGCCATCTGGCTGATGGTCTCCTACCTGGGCAGCATTCCGATTGAACTTGAGGAGGCGGCCCTCGTCGATGGAGCCACGCGCATCCAGGCTCTCATCCGTGTGATTGTTCCCCTGGCTCTACCAGGCATTGTCGTAGCCGTCGTCTTCTCTTTCCTAACAGGCTGGAACGATGTACTTTTTGCCAGTGTACTAACTTCACCAACAACCAGAACACTCGCAGTGCAATTGCAAGTGTTTAGCGCAGCTCAAGAAGGCGGGGCGCTACCACTCTACGGCCAACTCATGGGTGCGGCAGTCGTCAGCGCATTACCAGTTGTTATCCTATACATGATCTTCCAACGCTACCTCATCGGAGGCTTAACAGCAGGAGGTGTCAAGGGATAGCGATAGGAAAACGTCGATTTCACTTGATTTTTTAGAGGGAGATGTCATTGGAACCTG
>JAJZEJ010000281.1 GCA_021828635.1 Chloroflexota bacterium | reverse complement strand
ACGAGATCGGAGCCGATACTGTCGAAGCGTTGTGCCTGCATTGCCAGCAACGTCTTGGTGCCGACGCCATCGGTCGAGGCTACCAGCGCGGGTTGGCGCATGCGTTGCAGCCGTTTGAGGCTAAAAGCACCCGCGAAAGCACCCATACCGGCCAGCACATCACTACCCTGCGTTGAGCGTACCACACTATACATCATGCGCTTGGCGCGTTCTGCGGCGGCAATATCAACACCGCTAGCGGCATAGGCTTTAGCCGTCTCCTCAGCGTGTTCCTCGTTAGTAGGGGCGTGATTCATCACGCCCCTACGAGAACCGTGCATGAGGTCGGTGGCGTAGCGATAGGTATTCTGGAAGATCAGCAGGCCATCACCCTGACCCTGCGCGTTGCCCTTACGCAAGGGATGTTGTAGGGATTGTACATAGCGTTCGGGATGCGGCATCAAGCCAAAGACGTTGCCGCGGGCGTTGCATACACCCGCGATGTTGCCGACCGAGCCGTTAGGATTGGCCGGATAGTTGACCTCGCCCTGAGCCTGCTCGCGTGATGGCGCATAAATCAATGGTAATTGTCCCTGTGCTTGCAGGTCGCTGACCTCGCCCTTAAAGACGAAGCGACCTTCGCCATGCGCGACAGGTAGTTCGATAGGCCGTTCGATGTTTTGCGTAAAGATACACGTGCTGGAGAGCGCGGCCAATGTAATCCAGCGGCACTCGAAACGGGCCGAGGCGTTCTCTGTCAGGCTTGCCTGCGGACGCTCTTTGGGTGTCATGAATGATGCCCCTACACCTTGCGAATGTGGATTGGCCTGCGGGCGCGATAAATCGGCCCCTACCGCGCCATTATTCGTAGGGGCGTGATTCATCACGCCCTCGTTCCCCTCATCTCCGCTACGAATTGTGCCGGGGAGCAATCCGGCGCGTACCAGCACCTGAAAACCATTGCAGATGCCCAAGACGGGTCGTCCCTCGTCCACAAAATGCTGCAATTGTGGGCCGAGATGGATCGTCAGGTTTTTGGCGAGCAACGTGCCAGCGCCCAGGTCATCGCCATAGGAGAAACCGCCGGGGATGACAAGTAAATGATAATCCAACAGGCTGTTTGGTGCTTTCAAAAGCTGGTTGATGTGGACAAGCTCAGCCTCGAAACCGGCCAGTTGACAGGCATGAGCTGTCTCTCGATCACAATTGATACCTGGTGCGCGTAACACCAGTGCGCGGATCCTACTGTTCATGCCTGTCCCCCTTTCCATGCCTCTTGTAATTCTGTGATATGCACGTTCACTAATTCTTCTTCTCCATCGCGCACAACGAAGCGCGGCATCGTACTGACTCTGCCAACAAAAATCACATCCTGCACCCCATTTGTGCGCATATGGCGCTCAAACGCACCGAACTGTTCGGGCGTGATCTCAACCAGGAAACGCGAAGCGGACTCCGCGAACATCCGCACTACGTTGACGGCATTGCGCGAGAGCGGAGCGTTGGTGGCTTGTATCTCATGGACATTCAGTTCTATGCCGAGCATACTGGCTAGCGCCATTTCGGCGGCGGCGACCGCTAAGCCGCCCTCGGAGAGATCATGGCACGCTTGCACTAATCCCTTGCGAATAGCCTCACCCAGCGCCTTCATCAGCGTGTAAGCACGTTGAATGCGAACCTCTGGCACGCTAGTATAGGGGATCAGACGCTCGAAAGAGGCCGGGTCGATGATCTCGGCGTAGTGCGAACCGGCTAGTTCGTTATTGGTCATGCCAATCTGATAGAGCAGATTGCCAGGCGTCTTGAGCGCCATATCTACAGTATGGGCTGCGTCATCGATGACACCAACGGCTGAGATAACCAGTGTGGGAATGACGGGAATGCGTTGTCCATCGGCGTGATACTCGTTATTCAGGCTATCCTTGCCAGAAATGAACGGCGTGCGAAAGCCAATGGCGGCATCGTAGCAGCCCTTGACGGCACGCACCAGCATACCAAGTTGCTCCTGGTCGGTCGGGCTACCCCAGCAAAAATTATCCAGGATAGCGGTATGGGTGATATCGCCACCCACGGCGGTCAGGTTGCGCAATGCCTCGTCAACCGCACTGATCGCCATGTGATAGGGGTCGAACCTGCTGTAGAGCGGGTTGACGCCATTGGAAAGCACAATGCCTGCTCGCGTGCCGCCTTCTAAGATTGGTTGCAGCACAGCAGCATCGCCGGGACCATTGCCGGAGCGGCCCACCAGTGGTTTGAGAACCGTCGCGCCCTGTACCTCGTGGTCGTAGCGGCGCACGACCTGCTCTTTAGAGCCGATGGTTGGATGGCGTAACAAGGCTAGCAACGTCGGCCCCATCGAGGTCGAGAAACTGGCGGTCATATCGATGGCCGTCTCTGCACTGCTCTCCTGTTTTTGTTCCGGGCATTGCCACACGCCCTCAAGTGTGCGGTTGGGACGACCATCGTGCAGGAAATCCATGCTCAGATCAGCCACTACTTGCTCCTGATAGCTAACGGTGAGCCGATGGTTGTTGGTGAAGGTACCGAGAATACTGGCTTCAACCTCTTCAATCTCGCATAGCTCTAAAAGCGCATTGATATGTTCCGGTGGCACAGCCAGCACCATGCGCTCTTGAGCCTCGGAGAGCCAGATTTCCCAGGGAGCCAGACCTTGATACTTGAGCGGCGCGTGTGCTAATTCAACGCTCACGCCTGTTTCCGCGCCCATCTCGCCGATAGCTGAGGAGAAGCCGCCCGCGCCACAATCGGTGATAGCATGGTACAGTTTGCGGTCGCGGGCCTGCATAATCACATCGGTGACTTTTTTCTCGGTAATTGGAGCGCCGATCTGCACTGCCGCGCCCGCCTGCGCGTTGATCTCACTACTCATCTCGCCTGATGAGAAGGTTGCGCCGTGAATGCCGTCGCGGCCCGTGCGCCCACCCAGAACGACGATGCGGTCGCCGGGTTGCACGTTATTGGGATGGCTACCGTGTGGTAGTAGTCCCAGACAACCACAGAAGACGAGCGGATTATAAATGTAGCCCTGGTGATAGAGAACGGCCCCATTGACGGTCGGAATGCCCATCTTGTTGCCATAATCACGCACGCCGTTGACAACGCCACTGGCGATGCGGCGTGGCGGCAAGACACCGGCTGGTAGCGCGTCGGCGGAAATATCTTGTGGGCCAAAGCAGAGTATATCGGTGCAAGCGATAGGTTGCGCGGAGACACCTACCACGTCGCGGATAACGCCGCCAACGCCCGTGTTCGCACCACCGAACGGCTCAATGGCCGAAGGATGGTTATGCGTCTCAACTTTGAAAGCAACATCCTGGTTCTCTGTGAAGCGAATGATGCCGGCATTATCACTGAATGCTGAAACCAGCCAGTCCGGTCGAACGGCATCGGTCGCGCTCATCAGGTAGGTTTTGATCAGGCTGTTGATGGTTTCCTGTGTCAATTGCTGGCCCTGGCTATCGATCTCGCGGTAGTTGATGGTAGCCTTGAAGGTTTTATGTGAGCAGTGTTCAGACCATGTTTGCGCGAGTGTCTCTAACTCAACGTCGGTTGGTTCACGCCCTTGCTCACGATAGTACTGCTGGATGGTACGCATCTCATCTAGATTGAGTGCCAGCAATCCGGCGCGACTCAA
>JAJZEJ010000409.1 GCA_021828635.1 Chloroflexota bacterium | reverse complement strand
ACCAGCAGCATCCTTTTCCTGATCGACATCTGCACTACGAAGGCGCAGGGCATTTTGTCAGTTTCCCTTACGGCTATCCCTATCTGCCACCGTGTGTGAAGCATATACAAGGTCTGACTGTAGGAGGAACAGTAGAGGATACAGCAGCCTCCGTGATGGATTCTTGGCCTAAGATACTGGCATTTTTTCGACAGAGTCTTGACACAGAACCTTGACTAAGAGTGCCTTTATAATATCGCTACTTACTCATGCGTTCGCCAGCCTGTTCTAAAAGCGCGTCAGTCTTGCAAAAAGCAAAACGCACGTAGCCATTGATGAGATGCTGATGCTCTGGCACATAAAACGACTCTGGCGGAATGCAGGCGACGCCAACGTTACGAATCAAGTGGCGTGTAAACTCTGTTGGGCTACCACGAAAGATCGCGGTATAGTCAGCCAGCACGAAATAAGTGCCTTGCGGTGCGGTATAGCGTAGTCCGGCGGCGTCCAGTGCATTCAGCATGAGACGACGTTTAGCCGCATACATGTTATGCAATCCCTCATAGTAGCTGTCCGGCAGATGTAATGCACGTGCGATAGCTTCTTGCGTGGGATGATGCACGGCGAAGGTGATAAACTGGTGTGCGCGTCCTACGCCCTCGATCAGTTCTGCGGGACCATAAGCCCAGCCAAGCTTCCAGCCGGTGACGCTAAATATCTTACCGGCGCTGCCAATCGTCACTGTGCGCTCGAACATGCCAGGGAGGGTTGCGATAGGCACGTGCTGTGCATCGTCGAACAGTAGATGCTCATACACCTCGTCGGCGATGACCAGCACATCATGCTCAATGCATAGCTCAGCGATCATCGTGAGTTCCTCGTAATTGAAGACGTGACCACTGGGATTGTGGGGCGTGTTGAGGATGAGAGCGCGTGTTTTCGCAGTGAAAGCTGCGTGTAGCTCGTCAGGGTCAAGTGTCCATGTAGGCGCGTGCAGTGGAACACAGACCGGCACAGCGTGAGCCATAATAACATTGGGCTGATAAGAGTCATAAAATGGCTCAATCAGGATTACTTCGTCACCTGGATCGACTAGTCCTAACACGGCAGCGAAGATAGCCTCGGTTCCACCTGCGGTGATGACGACGCCACGTGCGGGATCGATATCCATGTTATAGAAGCGTGCAGCATGGTCGGCGACGGCGGTACGCAGCGATGTTGTACCTGGTCCGGGCGCGTACTGCTGATATGTTCCACTCTGTACAGCCTCTAGCAGGGCCGTGACGACCGGCTCTGGTGCGGGAAAATCTGGCCTGCCCTGTCCGAGGTTGACCGCGTTATGCTGCTGAGCTAAAGTGTTAATTTCTGTAAAAATTGTGGTGCCAAAAGTATCGACACGTCTGGCAAATGTAGACATGCTCATGTTCCCCTTTTGATGACATGGTGGTATGCTGTCAGTAGTATAGCACACGACCGGCAAGCGGGAAATTTAATCCTGGTGAATGTTCAGGGTCTGTGAATTATTGTCGCTTGCCCTGCCTGCTAAACTTTTTTTGTCCTGGCATTTGCGCACTATACAGAGAGGTAGAAGCTATGCAAGACGATATACATGACTACTGGTCGATCTGGAAACAGTTTGTGTTGCATGGCGTGGTACAGGAAGAGCATCTCCCACTGACATTGCTGCAATCGTGGCGACGTTGTACTGTTATAGGGCTTGATTGCTACAAGGCTGCGACTCTACAGTCTCATGGTGATGTTTATGCTGCTGAAGTATCCATCTCTGTCTCTCATCTCGCGTTAGTGCGACCTGTGATGGAGGATCTTTATCAATTTGCTGAAGGTGCGGAATGTGTTGTCGCCTTTGCTGATGCCCAGGCCCGTATTGTAGATATTGTGGGCAACCAGGCGATCAGGAATGACTTTGAGCATCTTGGTGTAGGTGTTGGAGCTATCTGGCGTGAAGAGATACAGGGAACGAATGCGCTGGCATTAGCATTACAAGAGTCGTTTCCGATGCAGATCACAGGCGCGATGCATTACCGGGCGGCCCTACATCCACTTTATACCTCAGCGGCCCCCATTCATGATCTGATGGGACAGAGTATTGGCGTGCTGGCGGTCATCGGACGCCACGAGGATTGTCACCCTCATACATTGGGTATGGTGACAGCGGCGGCTCAGGCTATTAGTAATCAACTCCAGATGCAGGTATGGTTGAGTAGTGCCAATCACTTACTAACCGAATTGCGTACCATCCTGCAAAGCCTGCCGGAAGGTATCTTGCTCTTGCGGCGCGATGGAGTGATCTCGCAAATGAATGCTCCAGCAGGCGCTATGCTTGGTCTCATACCCGCTAAGGTGACGGGCAGGCGGATTCAGGAGATATTACCTATGCCTGCTCTGCTGGCACATGCCCTGGCAACACTGCAAGCTCTCACGGATGAAGAGATCGTTTTCGATACTGTACATGGCCGTATTACCTGTCTATGCACACTAAAATTACTCTCTGCCTCTCAAACACTAAAATCATTGGTAGAGGCTGGGCTTGAGGCACTGATCTCAGCCCCTGCGTTATCGGCAGAGGTGGAGAATGAAGATGGTTTCATCATTCTCCTGCGTAGCATCGAACGTGTGCAAAAACTGGTGCATCGTATGACAGGAACTCGTGCGCATCTCACCTTTGAGCATGTCATCGGGGAAAGTCCGGCCTTGCGCGAAGCTCTACGGCTCGCACGGCTGGCTGCACGTAGTAACTCGACAGTATTATTACATGGCGAAACTGGTACTGGCAAGGAAATCTTTGCTCAGAGTATTCATAATAGTAGCGCCCGTGCCGATAAGCCGTTCGTAGCGGTCAATTGTGCTGCTATTCCTCGTGAACTCATCAATACAGAGCTTTTTGGTTATGAAGGCGGTGCATTTACGGGAGCCGACCGCCAGGGGCGGCATGGTAAATTTGAGCAGGCTCAAGGTGGTACACTCTTTCTTGATGAGATTGGCGATATGCCCCTGGACCTCCAGAGTAGTCTCCTGCGTGCTATTGAGACACACACGATTGTGCGCGTCGGTGGTCAGCGCGTCATTCATGCGGATGTTCGTATTATCGCCGCTACGCATAAATATTTACATGAAGAGGTGCAGCGCGGTAATTTCCGCTCTGACCTCTATTATCGTCTGCATGTGCTGACTATCAATATTCCTCCATTACGTGAACGTGCCTCTGATATTCCATTACTTGTACGGCATTTCTTACAGCGCCAAAATCGCACTTTGAATCGTTCCCTACTGATTACCCCGGATGCGATGGAGGCTTTATCTAGCGCACCCTGGTCAGGCAATGTGCGTGAACTCGAAAATATGCTAGAGCGACTCAGCTATCTGCTACCGAAAGATACAATTACGCTGGAAGACCTCCCCTCTGAACTTCAGCATCTACCCTCCTATCCTGTTGCACAGATAATGCAACCAATTTTCAAGATGTCTGACATGGGAGCGACTGAGCAAACCGCTATCCTCAAAGAGCAACATGCCAGTGCTGAAATGCGTGCGATTATGGAAGCCTATCAGGCATGTCATGGTCAAATCACGCAAGCGGCAGCTTTGCTCGGCATCAGTCGCACGACGCTCTGGCGCAAAATGGCGAAGTATGGCCTGG
>JAJZEJ010000154.1 GCA_021828635.1 Chloroflexota bacterium | reverse complement strand
AAGCAGCTTTATCCCAAGCACTGGCGCGAAAGCCGCGAGGCGGTCAAGGAACAGGCGGACCATCGCTGTGAGGAATGCGGCATCGAAGAAGGCACCATACTGGTCAGTCGCCACACAGGCAGGCGCTACATTCTCTACCTGCATGCAGCTCACTTGAGCGACAATCCCCGCGACGGACGCACGCGCAATCTGCGTTGTTTGTGTCCGGCCTGCCACATGCGGCTGGATCGCCATCGCGAGTCGCAAGAACGGAAATCAGCCCGTCGGCGCGGCTACCAGATCACGACCACCGACCGCCTGGTCGCGGCACTGGCCGTGGCCGGGCTGACGATCACGGAAACAGAGCGCGGGTATGACTGGCACATGGATGATCTGCATGGTTACGCCACTTCAGCCATCAATGCCGTGGCCGATGCGCTCTACGCGCTCCGGCAGATTCGACAAGAGGAAACAATAACAATGACCACGATGACGACGAACAAGTTTACGCCAACGGAAGCCCGTCTGCTGGCGCACAAGCTAGGGCAACTCCAGGCGCAGTTGATTCAGCTCTCACGCCTGAATGACGACGCGGATTCATCGCATGTCTATCAGCAGTTTACAGCTCAGTTTGCTGACGAGGTGGTCCATGACCTGCATCAGTTGATGCACCAGCCGTCACCCCTCTCACAAATGGCACACAGAAAACACACACAACCTGCACAACAAAGGAGGAGCAAATGAGAAAACTGTGGTACACGTTGTCCATCACCTCAGCCGCTTTTCTGGCTGGCATCGGTGTCGGTGCTTATAGTGGGATCTCAATAACGGTTTTGAATGCAGTGCTGTATGGTGCTTTTGCATGGTTCATCGTGTCCAATGTCATCTCTCTGTGGATGACAAGGGAACGCAGAGGGAGCAGGAGATGAGTGAGCAGCGAATCAGGCTCAACGACAGGCAAAACGATCCGCCGACGGTGGTCTTCGATAACGAATTCTGGCCGGTCGTGCTTGAGCAGCGCACACTGGAAGGCGTTTGGGACACCGTGTCCTTGACCGATGAGGAGGCCAAACGTCTATTGGATCTCCTGAGAAGGCACTACGAAGGGCAGGCGACAGAGAACAATAAGGCAAGCATACACAGCAAGACTGCGCAGGTCACGCTGACTGCTGATGTGATTCTGCTCCGGCGGCTTTCTGGTCAGCAGGTAGAACTCTTGCTGGTGAAGCGCGGACGCCCCCCTTTCGCCGGATCGTATGCCTTTCCTGGTGGCAAGGTGCAGCAAGGAGAGTCTGCAGAAGTGGCGGCTATCCGAGAGGTGCGCGAAGAGACGGGGGTGCAGCTCGCTTTCGCCCAGCTTCATCAACTGGCGACCTCTAGTGACCCAGGGCGTGATCCACGCGGTCGCTTCGTCAGCGTGGTGTTTCTTGCGGTGGCAGAGGAAGAGCAGGGCGTGGACGTACAAGCGGGTGATGATGCCGCCGAAGTGGCTTGGTTTCCGTTGCTGAACGTGCCAGACCTGAAGCTGGCCTTTGACCACGGGAAGATTCTGGCTGATACGCTTGATGGGGCCAGCACAGAAATCTTGCGGTCCCAGCTTCCACTGTGGCGAGGGCTATCACCGGCACTCTGTAATGGAACCCTGCGCATGCTGGCCGTGATGGCCCGCGCCTACCAGCAGAGTGCAGAGGCGAGTCTACGCCAATCGGTGCTGAAGGTGATTCAGGAACTCACATTCTATCACGACCCGCTCACGGTGGAGAGCATTCAGCATGCGCTTGAAGGATGCACCCCGTTCCCTGCACCCCGTGCCATGATTGAACAGATTCTGGCCACGCTGGATCAAGATGTGGTATGCCAGATTGTTGCCTATGGCGCTCGGTTTACCCGCACCTTTTCTATCGAAGACATCCATGTGTGTGCGCAGCACCTCTATCAGCAAGACATCCCGCTCGCACGCATTGCGGAGATTCTTCGCATGGAAGGTCTGGCAGGATCACTTACAGAGGGAGATCAATGATGCAACAGACACTTGAGCAAGAACAGCGAGAAGTGAATATCAGGCGACTGCTAACACAGGTGCTTCAACGCCCATCGATCAGGGCGCTCACCTTGACGCAACCTTGGGCCATGCTGGTAGCTCTGAATGCGAAACAGCAAGAGACGCGGAGCTGGAAGCTGGCCTATCGGGGTCCAGTCGCCATTCACGCGGCCAAGGGCTTTCCTGCCGAGGCCCACATGCTCTGCAAGCAGGAACCATTCAGGACCGTGCTATGCGAGGCAGGCTATGCTGATGCACGTGCTTTCCCCATTGGACACGTGATTGCGCTTGGTCTGCTTGATGATATCCGCCCGACAACGGCGGAGTTGCGTGCAAGGCTGAGCGATCAAGAACGGGCCTTCGGCAATTATAGCGATGGACGCTATGTATGGCATTTCGCCACTGTCTATCACCTGGCCACGCCGGTAGCGGTACGTGGTTCGCTTGGTCTATGGGGGTGGACCCTGCCCGATGGATGCCGACAAGAACTGAGTGCCGTGGTAGAGCGGCTTCAGCAACGGGAAAGAGAGGCTGGAAGATGAGCCTCTTCGAGATCATTACGAATCTGTTTGCGTCCTCTGGACACTATCGATTTCCTGACGAGCGGGACGAAACGCCGAAGGAACGGGCGCTGGTTGCAGCACACGATGAGCAGATTCGCAGCGCACGTATCGATGCCGTCGGCACAGATCGCTCTCGCATCTGGGCGGTGAAAGGTCTTGGGGCGACCTTTCATTGTTGGATGGAAGAGGGCAATGATGTCATCATCCGCCTGGAGCATGGGCGTTGCTTTGTTGAGGCCATCGTGCCAAATGCCTACGAACAAAAGAGACGAGGTGCCAGACGATGAGCGGAACATCAGCGATAGCTTGGACGAATGCGACGTGGAACCCAACGGTCGGTTGCACCCGCGCGACGGCGGGCTGTGATCATTGCTACGCCTTTACCCTGCATGATATGCGCCATCACGCTTACCAAACACATGGCGGTTGCTATCCAAAAAATGGGAGGCCGATGCCCAGGCAGTATGCGCAGCCCTTCTCTATCGTGCAGCTGCTGCCGGAGCGACTCTCGTGGCCTCTGCACCAGAAGCAACCACGGATGATCTTTGTCGATTCGATGAGCGACCTGTTTCATAGTGCCATCCCTGATACCTTTATCGCGCAGGTGTTCGAGGTCATGCGTCAGGCGCATTGGCACACCTTCCAGGTGTTGACCAAGCGATCAGGGCGATTACGCCGTCTTGGCCAGCAGCTCGACTGGCCGCCCAATGTTTGGATGGGCGTGAGCATTGAACGCAATGCACTGACGCCACGCGCTGATGCGTTGCGAGCGGTCCCGGCGGCGGTCCGCTTCATCAGTGCCGAGCCACTGCTTGGTCCCTTGCCATCGCTGAACCTGGATGGTATCCACTGGCTGATTACCGGTGGCGAGAGCGGTCCCGATGCACGACCATGTAATCCTGAGTGGGTCCGTGATCTGCGCGACCAGTGCGTGGAGCGGGAAATCAGCTTCTTTCACAAACAATGGGGCGGTCGCACGCCGAAGTCCGGTGGCCGCGAACTGGATGGGCGGACCTGGGATGAGTTTCCCGTGCTGAAGACGAAAGGTGAGGCGATGCCATGAGTATTCTACCGCCTCTTCCAGTTTTGCTTGTCATGGGTCTACTGGTGCTGATGGCCCTTGTGTGCTACTGGCTCGGCACCAGGAAGCAGCACCCACGTTCTGGCGTGGTGACGCCAGAAGAGCAGCAACGGGTACGAGAGCAATATCACCAGGATGTCATTCAGGCGATCCACACCTATAACAAGCAGATTGGTCTACAGGGCAGACGGATTCCTGAGCGAATCGTAGTGGACCTATTCCAGGATAGGGAGCAACGATCACCAGAGAACAACGAGTCGTAAGGTGTTTCTTTTTCAGTTTCCTGCAAAGGAGTGTTTTTTCTCATGCTTGAATCGCTTCTCTTCCACATTGGCTGTTATGGTGCGTTGGCACTGGTTGGTCTGGTCATCCTGGGTGTCTTGCTAATCACGGCGGCCCATCGAGTGGCGCAGAAGGTGAATGGCTTGCTGCTGGAACTTTCCACGATGCGCAGCTTGCTTCCGAAGAAGCCCCGACCAGCGCCCACACCACCGGCACCGGTTGCGATGCCCAAGGGCCAGCATGCCCGTTGGGACGATGATCTCTAGAGAGAGAAGGAAGGCGACGATATGTTCAAAGAAGCCAGCATCTACACGCTCAAACGGCTCTCTGAGCAGGAGCGGATGGCCTACGGGCTGCGCGTTCTCGTGATGCGGCGTTGGCCGCGTGGCGTCGCTCGCCAGGATATCGACCTGTGGATTCCCAGTGCTGCGCCCTTGCCGGACCTCCTGGATGCGTATCGGGACAGGCGCATCCTCTGGGTGGATGTTGCCGAGGGCTACCGGGTGAATCAGGCGGCCATACACGTCAGTCAGGTCTATGACTATCGAGGCAAGGGAGCGCCCCGCTTCTCTCGTGCCTCACAAGGCACGCTGGCATTCCTGCGAAGCCTGGAGCGCGAACATGGCACTATTACCCTGCTGTGTTGGGAACAAGAAGGCCCGTGCCATCGCTTTGTCTTGAAGGAGTTGCTCGAACAGGAAGGCGGAATGCGATGAATCGGTCGAGCTACGTGACCTGCACGGACATGTTTTGTGGAGCGGGCGGCAGCACCACTGGAGCTGTCGCCGCCGGTGCCGAGGTGCGCCTAGCGATGAACCACTGGACTCGTGCCATTGAGACCCATGCCACCAATTATCCCACTACTGAGCATGTGCTGGCCGACGTGAGCCTGGCGGATCCGCGCCGTTATCCCTCTACAACGATGCTGTTGGCAAGCCCAGAGTGTACGAACCACAGCCTCTCGAAAGGCAAGCCGCGTAAGGGATTGGGACAAGACACGCTCTGGGGTTCAGCAGCGCCCATTGATCCAGCAGAAGAGCGGTCCCGTTGCACGATGTGGGATCCGCTCCGCTTCGCCGAACACCACGAGTACCAGATCGTGATTTTGGAAAACGTGGTCGATGCACGCTCCTGGCGCTTATGGGATGCCTGGCTTGCTGCGTGGCAGGCGCTCGATTATGCCTGGGAGATCGTCTACTTCAATTCGATGTTTGCGCACCCAACACCGCAGAGTCGAGATCGCATGTATTGTGTGTTCTATAAGCGCACGAATCGCAAGCCGAATCTCACCTTCACGCCGACGGCCTATTGTCCTACGTGCGAAAAGGATCAGCAAGCTGTGCAGAGTTGGAAGAATCCGTTGCGCCCCTACGGGAAATATGGACGGAGCGGCCAATATGTCTATCGGTGTCCGGTGTGTGCCAGCGAAGTCGTTCCTTCTTATTACGCGGCGGCCAGTGCCATTGACTGGAATCTGCCGGTGCAACGGATCAAGGATCGTCGCAAGCCCCTCAAGCCCACCACGCTCCGGCGCATTGCAGCAGGTCTTCAGCGTCATCAGGAGCTACGTCACGTCTCGGCGCAGGTGGCCCAGACGAAGCAGGCTGGTGATCTGGATATGGCGAGCAGGCCACCATTCCTCATGACCTTGAGTCATGGCGGACAGGACGAGGGCAAGCATCTTGCCCCTGTGGAACGTCCCTTCCTAACCCAAACAACCCGTGATGATATGGCACTCGTGACGCCAGTGCTACTCGAACTGCTCTGGGAGTATCGTGTGAAGCCGGTGACACACCCACTCATGACCGTGGTGGCCGAGGGGAATCATCATGGGTTGCTCTATCCGCCAGCCTGGCTGCTGAGTTACTACCAGACAGGGACAGTGGCTCCGATCACGGAACCCGTTGGGACGATCACCACGCTAGAGCGCCATGCGTTGCTGACGACAGATACCTCCGCTTCTCTCGCTGTGGGAGAGTATGGCTTTCGTATGCTTGAACCCCATGAGATCCAGGCAGCGATGGCCTTCTCGCCAGACTATACCATCACTGGCAGCAGGCGCGAGCGAGTCCGCCAGCTTGGCAATGCTGTCACTCCGCCGGTCATGCATCTACTGATGGAACGATGTCTGGCGGCGCTTGCCTGAAACAGCGTACCAGCACAAGTAAAGAATACAAGGAGTAAAGCATGATGAATTTTCTGATAACCTATTGGGGTCTACTGCTCTTTTTTGCTACGATGGTTTCTATCGTGGCACATGGAGCATGGCACGCACTCCGCCACCACCACATGGGGCCGTTCTGGATCGCCCTCGGCATAGCGACAACCATCTTCGTCGTCGCCATCGTCATCGCAGTTGTTGTTGAGAAACCACTCTGAGCAGAGGGGAAGGGAGGGTATGATGCCAGCAGGAACCTCGCCGATTGCCTGGGTAGGAGGTAAATATGTGGCCGCCAGACGCATTGTCGCTGCGTTTCCTCCGGCGCAGACCTATGGCACGTATGTGGACGTGTTTGGTGGTGCGGCGCATGTGCTGGTCGCCAAGCCGAGAGGCAATCACCTGGAGGTGTACAACGATGTGTATGGCGACCTGGTGAACTTTTGGATGGTGGCACGAGACCGGCCTGAAGCCTTACAGGCACGTTTGGAGACGCTTCCCTTTAGTCGCCAGCTCTATAGAGCCTATCGTGCCAGTTTGCAAGCGGAGACGACAATGGATGATGTAGAGCGGGCGACACGCTGGTTTTACGTCATGCGCTCGACTTTTGGCGGGGGGCCAGATTTCAGCGCCGGTTGGGGGTATTCAGTGCAAGAGGGCAACCATCGTGCGCGAACCTTGCGCAGTGCGACCGCGCTGCTGACGGCTGTGGCAGCGCGGTTTCGTCTAGTGCAAATTGAATGTCAAGACTTCGCCACGCTCATCACCACATATCAGACGCGCCGGACGCTGCTGTATTGTGACCCGCCCTATATCGGTTGTGAGGACTATTACAATGTGGGGGAAACACCTGTGTTCACGGCTGATGACCATGCGCGTCTGGCCCATCTGCTCAACGAGACTCCGGCCCTGGTAGCGGTCTCGTACTATGAACATCCCTTGTTGGATGACCTGTATCCGGCTCCTACGTGGCGACGCCTGACCTGGACGCAACCAAAGGCGGTTGAACGTACTCGTACTGCTCGAAAGCTTGCTCGTGAGATGCTGTTAATGAACTATCCAGCCACGCAGGGCCAGTTATGGTCCCTCAACGAACAAGAAGAAAGCACCGTTTGGTAAGATGAACAGGAAGGAACGCATCGTATGACACCGTTGATTCTTAGCATGCTCATTCTCGGCGGGCTGTTGTCTCTGCTGGCAGGACCGGGTCTTCTGCTCCTGGCAAAGCGCCGCAATGACGCGATCAAGCGCGGAATTGTCTGGCAGGTGGAGAAACAGCGAAGGTTTCAGGCCGGATGGCGACCAACACTCTGGGAACCAGATGCCACCGACGAGGAGAAGGAAGCTGTTCTCATGGCCTATCTGCAAGGAAAACCTCTGCCGAAGCAATCCCTGACTGGCGCACCGCTCTGCCGGAAACGCCGTTCTTTTGAAGAAAAGTTCTAAGAAGAGTCCACGCGCTTGTCTGTGTGGAATGACGGAAACATGGCGAGCCTTCAGATTCCTGATAAGATACGGGCATGACCGATGTTTCCATCATTGCGCTTCTTCTAGCGAGATGCTCTCCTTGAGAAGAGGACTCTCGATAAGAGACATACAAAAATGCAACTCATGAAAGGACACACTCTATGACAAAGAAACAACCATTCTCGGAAGCCCTCCTGGCCTTCATCAAAGCTAACCCTGGAGAAATCTTCACGCTCACACCCGAACAATTGGCAGAACGAACGGGTTACACTCTTGAGGAAACGCGGGAGTATTATCAAGGCATTGCCGCAGAGAAGCAACGACGAGCTGCGCAGGAAGAAGAGGCGAGGATGCACGCGGTGGAAGCAGACGTTATTACGTATATTCCATCAAGTCAACATGTGCGTGTGACCTATTATCCTCAACTTGGAGAAGTCAAGATTGAGAGTAACTACCAGAGAGAACGGAAATATACACAAGAAGAGGTGCGATTATTCAAGAGACAGGAGATGGCATCTGTTCTGCTTTCTCCGCAGGATAGCATCGAAATCGGCATTTATCTATCTGGTTTGCAACCACACATCAGAGATACACAGGCGAGAATCGCAGTAGAACCAGCACCAACCGAACCAGAACTGCTAGAAACGTATCTTCCTCCTTTAACTCCGCCTGATAGAATCAAGCTTGCCGACTTTGCCCGTCTGCATGGTATCTCTGCAACCGAGGCGGTCAAATACTTTGACAAACATTTGATTGCTGGAGAACGAGAACGAACACGCTCTGGCTGGCCCGGTGGGGTTCCGACATTTTTACCCCCCGTTTTCCCCGCTAAGGATTCTTCGAGAGATTTGTTGCTCGTTTTCTCCCCGCTAAGCCAGAAGAGATGGGCTTTCTTTCCCATTCCAAGCGGTTTCATTGACATCCAAGCTGGCAGTATGCTACAACCAGGACAAAACTGGAGAAATGCCTACTGTGCCTCGATATGACAAGATTCCAACGTATCTCAATGCCGAGCAACGCCACGCTTTGACCCAGATTCCTGATGACTTCTCTGATCGAGATATTGCTCGTTACTATACTTTTACTGAGAAAGAGCGAGAATTGATCAATCGTCGCAGGCGAGCTTCTAATCGACTTGGATTCGCCGTCCAACTGGCCCTGTTGAAGTTTCCTGGTCGTACCCTCATGGAAGTCAAAGAGGTTCCCCCTGTAGTACTCGCTGCGATTGCCGAGCAAGTCGATGTCCCTGCTTCTGCCTTCATCAGCTATGGTGAGCGAGAAAATACGCTCTATGAACACCTGGATGAACTCCGACGAGAGTGTGGCTTTCGTTCATGCGGTTGGCGCGAATATTTGTTGGTCGCACGGTCGCTCGTGTCTGATGCGATGGAGAGTGATCGTCCACTCCCACTCATCGAGACTGCGCTGGAGCAGCTGCGGGCTCAGAGTATTCTTGCCCCAAACATGATTCACGTAGAACGCCTCGTGTGGATCGTGCTGAAAATCGCAGAGCGACGGCTTTTACGTACCTTGACGCAACCACTTACGCTGGAGCAGAGGACGAAGTTAGATGATCTTCTACAGGCAGATAGGAGCATTCGTGGTGCGACCCGTCTGAGTTGGTTGCGACAAACTCCTGGTGTGGCCTCACCCAAAAGTATCAAGCATCTGGTCGAGCGCCTGTTGTTTTTACGAGAACTGGGGCTTCCTGCGCCGTCGGTCACGTTACACCAGAATCGGGTGTTGCAACTGGCACGCAAATGTAGTAAATACCAAGCGCAACCGCTGCTGAATTTGCCACAAGATCGACGCCATGCGTTGCTGGTGACACACCTGTTTGAGCTGTCACAGGATCTCACCGATCAGGCACTCGACCAGTTTGATCGACTACTCGGAGAATTGCAGCGCAAAGGCGAGCGTCATCAGGAAAAGCATTTACGACGTAACTCGCGCAAGATGAACAGCCATCTGACGATTCTCACCAAAGCGGCTGAGGCGTTTTTGCTCGCCAGAGCTGAAGGGACCGATCCAGTGCAAGCGCTGCTGGACAAAGTGCCAGAAACACAACTCCAGGCAACCGTTGACTCAGCGAAACAGTTTCTGCGACCAGAAGATCTTGACTCCCTGGATCTGATCGAGTCGCGCTATGTACCGATGCGCCAAAGCTTGCTGCTTTTCTATCAGGCTCTCGATTTCCAACCATTTCGGCGCAGTGAACCGTCTTTACAGGCTCTGGAGCATGTTTCTACCCTTGCCAAACATCGCCGACGGGTGACAGCGAAAGAGCAGAAGGTGGGCAAGGTGAAGATGCATGCACCACTGGGTCACCTGACTCCGCGCTGGCGCAAGTACGTCTTGGAGGGAGAAAAAATCACGTCGAACTATTATGAAGCAGCAGCTTTTGATGCGCTCAAAGGACGCGTGCGCTCCGGTGATATCGCCGTTGCTGGAAGCCGACGGTATCGCCCTTTTGAGTACTACCTGTTACCCGCAGCACATTTTGAGCAGCTCACAGAGAAACAGCAGACCCGGTTGGCAGTCAACAGTGATGCGGAAGCATACTTGATGGCAAAGCAACAGGAGATTACTCAGAAACTGGTGGCCTTACAAGAGAGCATCGGCAAGGTGGAAGGGAGTCTGACTCTGGATGAAAAAGGGAGTCTGCACCTTCCACAACTGGAAAAAGCCGTGCCGGAAGACGTGGAACGTGTGAAGAAGCGGGTGTACGCGTTGCTACCACACCTGCCATTGGCCGATCTGCTGCTGGAGATCGATGCCTGGACGGGATTTTTGCGCCACTTCACACATCTCACCAGCAAAGACGCCCCGATTGGAACGCAGAAGCTTGAACTCGTAGCTGCGCTTATGGGGATGGGGATGAATCTCGGCGTGGAAAAGATGGCAGAATCCTGCCCGTATACCTATCGCCAGCTCTCCTGGTCCATCGATTGGCATATTCGAGAGGAGACGCTGCTGGCTGCACTGGCGAATCTGGATAACTTTGTGCTTGCAGCTCCCCTCTCCTCTGCTTGGGGAGATGGAACCACCTCGTCATCTGATGGCATGCGTTTCCATGTGGGCGTCCAAGCAGCCAACGCAGAATACAACGCGAAATATTTTCATGCCAGACGAGGGACCAACATGTATATTCATGCGGCTGACATCTGGGTTCCCTTTGGCAAGCCGCAAATCATTGGGACGAATGAAGAGGCTCTCTACGTTGTAGACGCTTTATGCCACCATGAAAGTGACCTGCATATTCAGGAACATTACACCGATACAGGAGGCAGTACGGAGCATGTGTTTGCCCTCACAGCTCTGCTTGGTTTTCGTTTCGCTCCGCGTCTGCGAGACGCGCTCTCACGCCATCTCTATCTCGTAGATGAGGTGGGAACGTCTGAACCGCTCAACAGCTTGCTCTTTGGCCAAGTCAAAAGCAAGGTGATTATCGAGCAATGGGATGAAATGCGGCGCGTGGCCTCATCAATCCGTCATGGAACGGTCTCGGCCAGCTTGCTTATGCGGAAACTCGCAGCCTATCCTCGGCAGAATCAGGTCGCCAGAGCACTCACGGAGATGGGCAAACTGGAACGAACGGCGTACCTGCTGGAGTATTTTCGTGATGAGGCACTCAGGCGACGCGTGCTGGTCGGCTTGAATAAAGGAGAATCGCTCCATGCGCTCGCACGTCAACTCTTCTTTGGCAGGCTCGGCGAATTGCGAGATCGGGCCTTTGAGGATCAGATGCATCGAGCGAGTTGTCTGCATCTCCTCATGGCTGCCATCGCCGCCTGGAACACTGTTTATCTGGCCAAAGCCATTGAGACGCTGCGCAAGCAAGGCGAAGAACTCCCAGAGGCAACGGTCGCTCATATTGCCCCACTGGGCTGGGAACACATTCGCTTCATCGGCGATTATCATTTCGCTCCGCAGTCAGGGCGTTCTTTGGACAATTTGCGTTCCCTGCGTCTGCAAGAAGAACAAGAGAGTGCCTAGACGAGAAAGAAAAACGAACGTTTTCCTTTCCCCTTTTCGGACAGGAAAAACACTTGCATTGTTACTTATTTTCGGGTAAAATAACTCCCCAGAATGAGGTTTTCATTCCCATCACCCACAGAATGAGGAACACGTATGCCGGGACAGACATTTGCCTACCTCCGCGTCTCGAAACTAGATCAGGATCTGGAAAAGAATAAAGCCGATATTTTGAAGTTGGCCAATGATGTACACCTGGGGCATGTCCAGTTCATCGAAGAGAAGGTTTCCGGCAAGATCTCTTGGCGCAAGCGGCAGATCGCTACGATCCTGGAGAACGCGCAAGAGGGCGACTCGATCATCATCAGCGAACTGTCCCGTTTGGGGCGGAGTATGCTGGAGTGTATGGAAATTCTCTCGCTTGCGATGCGAAAAGGCATCGGCATTTATGCAGTCAAGGGCAACTGGCAATTAAATAACAGCATCCAGAGCAAAATTGTCGCGGTGGCCTTTGCGATGGCTGCAGAAATAGAACGAGACCTCATCTCCCAGCGAACGACCGAAGCACTTGCTGCGCGGAAACAACAGGGAATGCCACTGGGTCGCCCGAAAGGGGTGGGGAAGAGTAAACTGGACGAGCATCAGGTGGAAATCACAGCGTTGCTCAAGAATGGCGCAACCAAGACTTGGATCGCCAAGAAGTACGGGACCACACGCAGAAACCTAAACCACTGGATGAAACAGCATCAAATCATTGTGTAAAACCAGAGAAATGAGTAGAAGGGGTATTGATAGATTATCTCTCAGCTTTTTTGTACAAAGGAGTTCGTCAATGGACAATACTATCGTTATCTCTATTGGCAAGAGAAAAAACGTTCAAGATATCCTTTTCTCCTAAACTGTTGGGATGCAGTAGCAATTGGCAAAAAGAGATGGATATAGATAAAATATCTCTTAGTGTATGAATATGGTCCAATATCTGCAATTACTCATATTGCAGAAGTAGAAGGTATTGAACATATACGGCAATGTGAACTCCTATAACGGCACATAAGGAATGGTAATGGACAGAGTGAAAGTGACTCTTGATACAAATGTCTTAAATGCACAAGTCCGTCAGAAGATTGAAAAAGCAATTGAAGGACTGCCAATTCAACTGGCTCATACTTCAGTCACAGCTCGGGAGCAAGAAGATGCCTATGCTCCTCCACCTGGACAGCGTATTCTAGAAACAGCTGTTTGGGATGAATCAAGGTGGGATCAAAGTGTTTGGGGGGGAGACGATGATGCTGCATTCTTCGAGAAATTGCTCACAACGATAAGCCATGGAGCCTTTCCTCGCCCAAGTAGCCGCAAGAATCTTACCCATGGTCAGCGAAATCAGCTTCGCGATGCCATGATTTTGGCTACCCATGTCCGAGACGGACGAGATATCTTCGTTACGAATGAAAAAAGAGCTTTTATTGGGAGAAAAGAAGACGCGCTACGGCAAGAGCTAGAACGTCTTTGCAAAACTCGCATCATGACAGCAGAAAAATTTTGCAGCTATTGCAGTATAATGAAAGAGAAGTTAATAGAGTAGATGTAGTTAATGCTAAGCTAAGAGCTTATCCGAAAACCGGGGTTTGGGCTGAGATCGAAGCCACTTCCGCGTTTGTATCACACTACCTAATTGCACATCCATCAAACTGCATGGGACGGGAAAGAAAGCCCATCTTTTCAAGATTACCGGGGAGAAAACAAGACAAAATCACCTCGACGAATCCTTAGCGGGGAAAACGGGGGGTAAAAATGTTGGGACCTCAAGGGGAAAACCTCTGAGAGCAGCTCGGCAGTGCGTTCATAACTCATGACGGCAGCCCACTTGGTCTGCAAATAGGTACATTCTGGTGTCGTTCGCTCCGCAAGACACGCTGCGAGCGGACTTGCACTGAGCTGTTTTTGTCCCTGTCGCTGCGCTTTCGCTTGGTGACATGAACAGGTGGAGAAGCGTTGACTCAGCAGTTTCATCGTCCCAAACAAGGTCCGACAGGTGAGCTGATGGGTTCCTTTTTTCGGATAGGGTTTCCCGCAATCTGGGCAGGAGGACCGCTGTTGCTGAAAGCGCGTCGCCTGAGTCGTCATCATCATGGTTTGAACCTCTGCCAAGATCTCTTTTGCCTCGTCCAGTTTCAGACCGAGTGTCTCTGGGCGGAGATCCCCGTTCTTGCGCTCCAGGCTAAAAACTTCTTTGACAATGGGCGGCACGTGATCCTCATCTTCGATCACCACTTGAAGCGTCATTTTCATGGAAGGTTGTCGCTTTCTTCGTTGTTCTGACCATCTCGCGTCGTCGTAGATTACCTGCGGCGAAGAGGGCCAGACGAGCATTCACTGCTGAACGATCAAAGGTCTCCGCTTGGAGCCAGACAAGCATGGTGGTCACCTCTTCCTGATACGCCTCTACACGCTCCTCTTCGTACTCCACGAGTTCCAGAAGCCGACGCTCAATGTGGCCAAGGGAGTTATATTGTTTTTGTTCGAGATAGGCCAGCGGCCCATTGCACCCTTCCGGGGGTGCCTGACGCGCTCCACTTATGCAGACTGGATAGGTTTTAGTGGAAGAAAAGGGGAGGATCTTCTCCAGACGAATCTGGTGTTGCCAGAAAGCCTCCAAATCGTATTCATACACAAAACGCTCTTTCAGCCGCAGATGCAAGTCACTGAGCCGGATCTGTTTCGAATCGGAGCGAAACCAGAGACCACCCTCGCGGGAGATACCGTGGGTCTTGCCATGAATGAGAAAGCGGTGGAGATGGGTGTCATCCCAGCCCATCACAATCTGGAGAATGTGATGCAGGTCGGCCAGACTCTGGTCACTGGGCACCAGCACGCGTCGCCAGATTGCCGGGCTGATCTTCAACAGCAGGATGTGCAACTGATAGACCTCCCGTGCTTCTTCTTGTGCCATGGCTTCTTCCCTTTCGCGATACTATCAGCCTGGAAGCTCCTGGATGCGTTCCTTCAATTGCTGCCGACTGGGTAACGTAGAGCGCACAGTCGTGGCAATGGCAGGTGCGCCATCCTTCGTTTGATGACCCAGATAGACGGCGATTTCTTCCAGCGACCAGCCAGCCTGGCGGGCGCGATGAGCGAAATCGTGACGCAGATCATGAAAAGTTACGCTGGCACTACGCCCCCATTCTTCCTGATTTCCCTTTTGCTTTACGTGCATCCAGAGATGCTCAATCCCACGCTCGGAGAGATGATCTGTCTGTCCCTGCTGACGTAACCAGGCAGCTCGCTGACTCGTGAAGACGTAGACACTTTCTTCATCTCGTTCGCGGTCTTGCTGGCACGCAGGGAAGAGATACTCG
>JAJZEJ010000292.1 GCA_021828635.1 Chloroflexota bacterium | reverse complement strand
TCGCGGGTGTCGCTGGCGACCAGCAAGCCGCAACCTTCGGTCAGGCGTGCTATGAGGTTGGTATGGCGAAGAACACCTATGGTACTGGCTGTTTCATGTTGATGAATACTGGGGCGAAGGGCGTTCCCTCGCAGAATGGTCTGCTGACCACGCTTGGCTGGGGCATTGGCAAAGAGATTGTCTACTGTCTTGAAGGTAGTATCTTCGTGACCGGTGCGGCGGTGCAGTGGTTACGTGACGGCCTCAAAGCTATCACGAGCAGTGCTGATGTCGAGGCGCTGGCTAACACTGTTTCCGACAACGGTGGCGTGTACCTCGTACCTGCCTTTGTTGGTCTGGGCGCACCCTACTGGGACCCTTATGCCCGTGGCACGATTGTTGGCTTGACCCGTGGTTCGACCATCGGCCATATCGCCCGCGCGACATTGGAATCGATGTGCTACCAGACACGCGACGTGCTGGAGGCTATGAGTGCCGATAGTGGTGTCACTGTCAAGACGTTGCGTGTTGACGGTGGTGCGGTTGTCAACAACACGTTGATGCAGTTCCAGGCCGACATCCTGGGCGTGGCTGTGCAGCGTCCAAAGGTTTCTGAGACTACCGCACTGGGTGCCGCATATCTGGCTGGTCTGGCGACCGGTTTCTGGGGCAGCCAGCAGGAAGTCGCGGAACAATGGGCCATTGATCGCACCTTCGAGCCACAGATGAGTACCGACCAGCGCGAGAGCCTCTATGCTGGTTGGAAGAGAGCTGTTGGGCGTTCGCTCAAGTGGGAAGAGGCTAAATAACCTTGTGGGGCGTGGCTGTTTCACGCCCCATCCGCTCCATTGTCTATCGTTCTTATCTCTCGTTTTTGATGCGCTTTACAGCAAAGGAGCAAAGCATCATGGCACAAACCGCAGTCAGCAGACCTTCTGCTCTCGCTGGCACCTTTGGTGAGACCATTGCTGAGTTTTTCGGTACGATGGTTCTGATTCTCTTTGGCGATGGTTGTGTCGCCACTTTCGCGCTCTTTACTAACATTGGCGCTAATAACGCAGCTACTCCATTTGCCAATACCTGGACGGTTATCACGTTCGGATGGGGTTTCGCTGTTATGCTCGGTATCTACGTTTCGGGCGCGATTAGCGGCGCTCACATCAATCCAGCTGTTACGCTATCACTTGCTGTGACGAAACGTTTCCCGTGGAGCAAAGTTATCCCATACATGGTGGCACAACTCCTGGGAGCATTCGTCGCAGCCGCTATTCTGTACTTCGTCTACCAGGGTGCGCTGGTACATGCGGCTGGCACTAATGGTGGTGCAGCTTTCGCCAACGCCGTAGGTGGCATCTTCTACACTAGCCCGAAAGCCTTCGTCGGCACATTTGGTGCGTTCGGCGATGAGTTTATCGGCACAGCACTGCTGGTTGGCCTGATTCTGGCGATTACTGATACACGCAATCAACCTGTGCAGGCAAACCTGAATCCGCTGATTATCGGCCTTCTGATTGTTGCTATCGGCTCATCTTTCGGTTTGAACACCGGATATGCTATCAACCCGGCTCGTGACTTTGGCCCGCGTCTGTGGGTTGCTATCGTCAGCGGTGGCGCAAGCCTCTCGCAGAACAACTTCTACTTCTGGATACCGATTGTGGCTCCTCTCGCCGGTGGTGTCGTTGGCGCACTCATCTACGACAATACCATTGGCAAGGTCATCGCGGCTAAGGGACTGGGCATGTCCGGCGCGGCTGAAACGAAAGGTGAAGCCGTCCGTGAGCCGTCGGTAGACTAGGCAGACCCGTTTTGATTGTCTCACTACATCCTATGTGATGAGACATTCCAGCAAGAAAGGAGAAGGGGTGAAGTAAAAGCTATGGTCAAAGCTGTTTAGAGACACACCTTTGCTCCACCTCTTCACATACTACTATGCAACCACTATCAGCGACAACACGCATGCACAATTTGTCTCGCATGGAGGGCGAAGACTTTGATGTTCTGGTAATCGGCGGCGGCGTCACGGGTGCTGGCGTCGCGCTGGATGCCGTGGCGCGAGGTTACAAGGTCGCGCTCGTCGAGAAAGCTGATTTTGCCAGTGGCACCAGTAGCAAATCGACCAAGCTTGTGCATGGGGGCATTCGTTACCTGCCGAATTTCGATTTTGCTCTCGTGCATGAGGCGCTGGTTGAGCGTGGCCTGCTACTGCAAAACGCGCCATTTCTGGTTGAGCAGCTAGCCTTTGTACTACCAATTTACGAGGGTGATCGGCATCCGGTCGGTATTCCCTTTACCACTCCGAAAGGTATTGGCCTGGGCTACATTCTGGACATTGGCCTGTGGATGTACGACATTATGGCCGGTCGCCGCAGTGTGCATCTGCATCGCCGCCTTAGCCGTCAGAAGGTCGAGGAACTAGCTCCTGCCCTGGTCACAGACCATCTGAAAGAAGGCTTTGTCTACTACGACGCGCAGACCAATGATGCCCGCCTGACAATGGCGCTCATTCGCACTGCCGAAACCTATGGAGCAACTATTGTTAACTACGCGGAAGTTACCGCGTTCGACATGGAGAATGGCAGAGTTGTGGCCGCGCATGTGCATGATCGCATGAGTGCGCGGGAAGTGACTGTACGGGCGCGGCACATCGTCAATGCGGCTGGCATTTTCTCTGAGCAGGTTGAGGCATTGACTGGCAAGGCATCGCAAATTTCGGTTGAACCCAGCAAAGGTGTTCATCTGGTTTTTGCGCGAGAGAAGCTCATGCTCGGCAAAGATGCGATTGTGCTGCCCGAAACCGATGATAAACGCATCATTTTTATTGTTCCCTGGGAGTCACGCGCCGTCGTCGGTACCACCGATACCGGTAGTGGCGACCTGGATCATCCCACAGCCAACCACGACGATATCGCCTATCTGCTCGAACACCTCAAACGCTATCTCTCGGTTGATCTGAGCGAAGCCGATATACTCACAACGTATGCTGGTTATCGTCCACTGCTCAAGTCACGTGGCAATGGTGCCTCAACCGCTAAACTCTCGCGTTCGCACTCAGTGCTGCAAAGCCCTACCGGCCTAGTCACGATTGTCGGCGGCAAGCTCACTACCTATCGTCGTATGGCGCAGGATACTATTGATGTGCTTAACCGCCGCGATGGCATGAAACCGGTTCATCCCACCGAAAATCTGCTCTTGCAGGGTAGCGCGGGCTGGCCGGTGCAAAAGAGAAAATTAACGCAACGCGCCCTGGCTCTGGGACTGGATGATGCTGCCATTGAGCATCTGAGCAAGAGCTATGGCACACAGGCTAAATTAGTGTTGGATTTAATCGAACAGGATAGCAATCTCAAGCAACGCCTGGTTGCTGACCTGCCCTACTTACGCGCCGATGTGGTCTTTGCCTGTCGGCAAGAAATGGCTATGACGCCGTATGATGTACTGGGCCGCCGCACCTCTATCACGCTCGAAGACGGCCTGCGTGGCCTGGGCGTCGTGGATGAGGTCGCTGACCTGATGGCGCAAGAACTTCAGTGGTCGCCTGAGCAGCGCAGCGCGTTAGTTAATGATTATCGAACTGCCATTGAGCAGCAGAAAGCCGCTGAAATCGATACAAGCGGGCAGGTGAAATTAATGTGAGTGAGCAGGGCGACCGCAAGGGATCGTCCC
>JAJZEJ010000386.1 GCA_021828635.1 Chloroflexota bacterium | reverse complement strand
AAAAATCTAAAGAGGCTGAACAATGAGTGCAGCCTGCTGTATCATCGATGTCGCATGATTTGTTCACTGTCAATCAAACAGCGCAGGAACGTGTTACTACGCTTGCGATGAATACCAGTGATGGCCCTCTGCCATCTTGGGATAGTCAGCAAGCAGATGAAGAAGAAGCATTCTCCTTTGGTCCTGAATGGCTTAAAGCTTTGGGGGCTACAACGATGGATGGCACTGAAGCTGAAATTCCGCAGAGTGTTACCGAAAGTACAGAATTGGATTATGGACAGGCACAACCGGCATCTTCGCTATGGTCACAGCGAGAGGAAGAGTATGCTGATGAAGACTGGACTACGCAAGTATCAGATGCTAATGAATCTGCAATACTGACGACACTGGAGAGCTTTGAGCGAAACTTGTACTCGCAAGGTTTTGTGCCACTGGAACCTAACTCACTTACGTCTATCGCACAATTACAGGAAGCTTCCTCGAACGAAACTAATGTGCCAGAGGTGTTAGAAGAGGAGCAAGCACAATCCGAAGGTGATAAAGAGGATGTGCGCGATAATGCTTCACTCTCGTCGGCCCTGGCTCAATTGGGCCGGCTCTCTACTGCTGACCCCGCTCCAGTCAGATTCACTGCACCGGGCGTACCTGCAACGCCGATAGCTCCGGTAGAGCCGACTCCGGCACCTTCCACGTGGTCTGCCGAGCCTTCCTGGGCGGCGGCCTGGAGAGCAACACCGCAAGTCCCGGCAGCTTCGGTGTTTCCAGTCCCTGTGCCTGCCTCGGTATCTCCTGCGCAGCCGGAAGCGGTGAAGATGACGGCGGCGCGTGCCGAGGCTTTGTTGGATAGCGAATTAGAGATGACGATGAAGCGACCGGCTGTGCGTTTGCAAGCTATGTCACCACGCGCAACGGGCGGTCCTTATCAGAATAAATCAGCCTCATTCGCCAATAAAGGACGTGTCAATGAGCCACCAGTGCCTGGATTGCAAGATAATTATGCTAGCTATCGTGAATACCTGGTGCGCGGTTATCAACATCAGCTTGTTGGCGATTATGATGAAGCTATGCAGGAGTACCGTCTGATCATCCGTAGTGCGCCAGAGTTGCTCGGTGAAGTTATTAGCAATGTGCGTGCGCTCTTGAAACTGGCTCCCAAGTATTCGGCTGGCTATCGTGTGTTGGGTGACGCTTACATGCGCCAGGGTGAATACCTGCAAGCAATGGAAGCCTATAATAAGGCGCTAACAATGGCGAAAAAAGCCCGTAGCTAAATGGTCTATCAAGGTTGAAATGAAATCGTAGGGGCGTGCTTCATCATGCCCTGCCTACCTATCGATCCACTTATGGGGCGTGCTTCATCATGCCCCTAGGGGGGATTAACGTATTCGATTGGAAAGTTCATGTAATTGTATAAGGAGTCACCTGGTGGAAACGATCCTGCAACGATTGACCGAATTAGATGATATACGCGGAGCGGTGCTGGTAGGGAAGGATGGTCTTATTGTCGCTGGAACGCTGCATACTGAGGATGAGGAAGTGATCGGAGCGATGTCGGCGGCAGCGTTTGGCTCCATTACGAATTTTACCACGCAGATGAATAGCGGTGAGATGCGCCATGCCATTATTGAAACGAAGATGGGTACTATCCAGATGGAAGAGACAGGCGATCTGATTCTGGTGGTAACGACAAAACAATCCAGTAATCTGGGGCGTGTACGCATCGAAATGAAAAAAGCTTGCCAGCAACTCGCGCAGGTGGTAGCAAGCTTTTAACCCGTTTTCTAAAATAGACGTTCTTTGAGCGCCATGAGCGTCATATAAACTTTGTTTGAAAGTGAGATTAGGTACGATGGAACGAACACTAGTATTGTTGAAACCCGATGCGGTTCAGCGCGATCTGGTCGGTGAAATTATTTCGCGGCTTGAGCGTAAGGGTCTCAAACTGGTTGGTATAAAGATGATGCAACTATCTGGCGATCTGCTAGATGTTCACTATAGTCACCTGGTTGGACGTGGTTTCTATCCAGAGATTCGCTCTTTTATGCAGCGCACGCCTGTTGTGGCCTGTTGCTGGGAGGGCGTAGATGCTGTTAGTACCGTGCGTCAGTTGGTTGGTATCACGAAAGCTCGTGAGGCTGCTCCCGGTACCATTCGTGGTGAGTTTGCCATGAGTGTGCAGACAAACCTGATTCACTGCTCCGACTCTTTAGAGACGGCCCAGGCCGAGGTTGAGCGTTTCTTTAAGGCGGAAGAAATCTTTAAGTATGAAGACATCCTGGAAGCCTTCGTCTATTCTTCTGGCGAGCTTGGCTAGGTTCTGTGAATGATTCTAAACAAGCGAGCAGGGCAACTCTCACGGTTGCCCTGCTCGCTTGTTCTTGAGGGCGTCTTTATAGAGCGATAGCGGGTATATCTGTTATGTAGGATCATGAGCAAATTGCAGGTGGGAGTGCCTTCAGGGCCGTGAAGGTGAGAATACAGAATGATTGCTGATGGAAACTTAGCGGCTTTCGTTGGCTGGTACAGGTGGTTTCTGCGGTGCTGTCTTCTCCGCACTGGCTCGTTTCTTCTCGGCGAGCCGCCAACACATAGTCCTACTCTGGAAACACATATCCTGCTCATCAGCCGTGACGGGCGGTGTATTTTTCATGCAGAATACCTGATACATCGGTTCCCCTGCCGCGTAGTCATTGCCAGGAAACCAACGCTCACGATAGAACGGACAGGCATTTTTATGTCTGCGCCAGTTTGAATTTTCTGCTGGATTTGTATTGAGTGTACTTGACAAACAAGAATCCTTCCTAATGGACGCTATGAGACTCTTTGCTCGTGTCCGCAAAAGCTATTGGGGCTGGTCTATTATGAATGTATCTCGTCTTTTAGTATAACAGGTGTATAGAGGCCATTCCCTTATATAGGATAGTTTTGATGGCCGTGTTTGCATAACCATCATGCACCATACATCGTAGGATAAGTATACGACACTATATGCGACTGGTCAAGGCTCTACGGCACTAAAAATGTGATGAAAAGTATTCTATTGTACGATGGTAAAGCAGTGGTTGCCACAGCGCGTTTTTCGTGTGACAATAAAAGCAAGGATAGAGCTGATGCTGCGATACCTATCTGAGTGTTGCTATTATTGGATGGAAAATCATGGACAATAGATCGCCTCTGGAAGAAAAAAAGGAACTGGTACCCTGGACATTACAGCAAACGATTACGGGCGTTCTCTTAACGCTTGTACCCTGGATCGCGCTCGCGCTCTGGCTGGCGAGCCTGAATAGTGGTCCTGGGCGTACAACCGCCCTCACGCCACAATTTGATTTAGCGAATGCCATTGTCGTATTTATCTTTTCTTCACTGGTTGAGGCTGCCTTTCTGATTGCCCCACTCACAATCGCAATGCGTGTCTTTAGTGGTTATGTTCATCGATGGCGTCATGTCTGGCAATCGCTTGGTTTGCGTAGCTTTCAGATTGGGCATGCGCTCTCATGGATTGTGATCTTGTTCGTAGGTATTTACGCTGTCAATCAAGGCTATGAAGCTCTGATTCTGGCCTTTCATTGGCATATACAGACCAACGATCAGACGTTATTGCAGAGTGCTAAATATGCTCCCTTAACAACCTATGCAACGCTCCTTGCCAGTGTC
>JAJZEJ010000462.1 GCA_021828635.1 Chloroflexota bacterium | reverse complement strand
ACGAGCCGCTGAAGGTCTCGGCAAGGCAACCTAAACTCACTTTACTTCCGAAGCCATCGGAATGATTCCATATGTCTGAACTATGGGACGATTTCGTGCAAATAATATTGGATGTAACGCTAGAAGTTTACCATATGTTAAAACAAGAGAGAGAAGCAGGTTTTCATTGGCAAGAAGACACATTTACTATTAACGTAAGACGTTGCATGAAAAAGATTATACCTCTTAGAGGGCTACCATTCGAGGCTGAAACGAAACAGCATATTTTTACGGATGAAATGATGTCAGGTGATGAAGCAACAAACAAGGCTGTAGAACTGGACATCAAGATGTGGCATCAGCAAGCTGACGATGATATTTACTTTGCCTGGGAATGCAAGCTTATCGTTGATAAAGCAAGAGAGGACAAACATAAGCGTCTTGCTGAAGAATACATTACAAAGGGTATTATACGTTTCCTTAATGGACATTGGAAATATGCGGAATCAGTACAAGATGCGGGAATGTTGGGCTATGTTCTCTATGGTGAAATAGATAAGATAGTAGCAGCAATTAATCGGGAGATGTTAGCTATTTCCCAACGTCCGGCATCACATACGAACGACGTGCGTGTACAACAAGCTCTAGCAAGTGCGCGTAACTTGTCTTCTTCTGATATGCTTGCGCTCAATCAATCTAGTTTTATTAATAATCATCTAGTGTATGAATCGTGTCACCACCGCCCCTTTTGCAACCGCAACATTCACCTCGATCACCTCTTCCTGACCTTCGATTTTGCCGCTTGAGTATATATGTTCCTGATTGCCCCAGGGCAAACGGGCTAGGCACTTGTGGCTCACATATCCTTATGGTACAATACATAACGGGCGAGGACAAAGTTTGGTCCCCGCCCGAACTTATGTTTTGTTATGTGAGAGAGAAGCGACCTGCAAGCATTATGGAAATTAGCTGGTTGGGCCACTCCTGTTTTCAGTTACGTGGCAAACAAGTAACACTGGTCACGGACCCTTTCACCTCTCAGCCCGGCGATGAGCAGCGGCTGAGCAAGCTCAACGCCTCTATCGTCACAGTCAGCCATAACCATTCTGGTCACAATTTCGTTGAAGGTCTAGGCGGCAATCCGCGTGCCGTGCGCGGCCCCGGCGAATATGAGATTAGCGATATCCTGATTACGGGTGTCGCCGCCTATCACGACGATCAGCAGGGCAAAGAGCTTGGGCGCAACACGATCTACATCATTCACATGGATGATATCGTGATCTGTCACCTGGGTGATCTGGGCCACACGTTACAAGAAGAACAACTTGAAGAGGTTGCCGACGCGGACGTTTTGCTGATCCCTATCGGCGGGCAGCATACCATTAATGCTACCAAAGCCGCCGAAGTCATCAGCCAAGTGGAACCGCGCATCGTCATCCCCATGCACTATCGGCCAACACCCGATGGTGTGCCAGAGCCAGGAGGCGCGTTGGACAAGTTTTGCCGCGAGATGGATATAAAAATCGTCAATCTCCAGCAAAAGGTAAGCGTGACTCGTTCAAACTTACCGGTTGAAACCCAGGTCGTCTTCCTGGCACCGCGAGTCTAAGATAAAAGATTTGTAAGGGCGTGAATAATTCACGCCCCTCTTGTTATATTAATGTAGGGGCGTGATTCATCACGCCCTGTGCGCGGATTGGTGGACGACCAGGGCGTGATGAATCACGCCCCTACAATATCTCTTGTGGCATAGCACACTGGTTCCCTGTAGCTAGCGGGCAGGCTCCAGATATAAGGAGAGAACGCACTATGTCGAAATTCATTTTTGTTACCGGCGGCGTAGCTTCATCAGTAGGGAAAGGCATCTGCGTCGCGTCGTTAGGCCGTCTCCTCAAAAATCGTGGAGTCTCCGTCTCGCTCATGAAGCTCGATCCCTACATTAACGTTGATCCCGGCACGATGTCACCCTATCAGCATGGCGAGGTTTTTGTGACCGATGATGGCGCAGAGACCGATCTCGACCTGGGCCACTACGAACGCTTTACCGACGAACCAGCCTATCAGGCTAATAACGTCACTACGGGCCAGGTCTATCATTCCGTTATCAGCAAAGAGCGGCGCGGAGAATACCTGGGCGGCACCATCCAGGTTATTCCTCATATCACAAATGAAATCAAAGATCGCATGCAAGCGGTAGCGCGGCGTTCGGATGCCGATGTGGTGATTGTTGAAGTCGGCGGCACGGTGGGCGATATCGAGGGCGAGCCATTTTTGGAAGCTATTCGCCAGATGCGCAACATGGTGGGACGGCATAACGTGCTGTACCTGCATGTGACGTTGTTGCCCTATCTGGGTGCGACCAAAGAGTTGAAGACGAAACCCACGCAGCATAGCGTCAAAGAATTGTTGCGCGTTGGCATTCAGCCCGACGTGATTGTCTGCCGCTCCGACTATCCCGTCACCGATGAATTGCGTGAGAAGATTGCCCTGTTCTGCAATATTGAGGCACGCGCTGTTATTCCTCTGCTGACGGCGGAGACGATCTACGAAGTGCCGCTGATTCTGGAAGAAGCGGGTCTAGGCGAGTTCCTGACGCAAGAGCTAAGCTTGCAGCAGCAAGAACCACAGATGCAGGAGTGGCAAGCTCTAGTGACAAAGATTAAGCACCCACGTCCCGAATTGACGATTGGGCTGGTTGGTAAGTATGTCGAACTGCACGATGCTTATATGTCGGTAGCGGAGGCGTTGCGTCACGCGGGCTGGTATCACGATGTGGATGTGCGCATCAAGTGGATCAATTCCGAGGCGCTTGAGCGTATGGGTGAAGGCTATACCGAGGTGCTGGAGGATGTGGCGGGTATCGTGGTTCCTGGCGGCTTCGGACATCGTGGTATTGAGGGCAAGATCAAGGCAGCCAGCTTTGCGCGACGGCGCAACATTCCCTATCTGGGCCTTTGCCTGGGTATGCAGGTGGCCGTGGTCGAGTTTGCGCGTAACGTGCTGGATATGGAAGCGGCCAATAGCACTGAGTTTGACCAGAACACGCCCTATCCGGTGATTGATCTGATGGTGACACAGCGCCAGATTGCTGACAAAGGCGGCACGATGCGTTTGGGAAGCTGGGTCTGCTGTCTGACACCCGGGACGAAAGCCTATCAGGCGTATGGCGAAGCTATCGTCTTTGAGCGCCATCGCCATCGCTATGAGTTCAACAATGAGTTCCGCAAGCGTATGGAAGGGCAAGGTCTGGTTGTGAGCGGGCGTTCGGCGGATAATAGTCTGGTGGAGATCATCGAACTGGCCGAGCATCCCTGGTTCGTCGCCTCGCAGTTTCACCCAGAGTTTAAGAGTCGTCCCACACGACCGCATCCGTTGTTCCGCGATTTTGTGGGAGCCAGCATCCATACCAGTCAGGCACAAGGCGAACAGGCATTGGAAAATGAAGCCCGTAGTGTGTTAACAGACGCACGAGTTGAGATGTAATCTATGTTATACCTGAGTCAACTACTTGGCATGGCCGTTGAAGACCAGCAGCACAACCGCGCAGGCAAGCTTGTTGACGTTATCATACCAGCCATGCCAGACGAGCAGAGTGGCGCGGCTAACACAACTATTATAGCGAGCGCATCCGACACATTTCTTCAACCTGTTGCTTTGCTGGTCGAAGGTCAAGAGG
>JAJZEJ010000260.1 GCA_021828635.1 Chloroflexota bacterium | reverse complement strand
CTATATGCAACAAGCATTGGTTGGCGTCGGTGCGGGACTGGTCGGATTGATTGATGCACAGATGGGCATCGTCAAACGCGCCCCACGTCTGGGTTGGGAGAATGTGGCGCTTGGCGCACTGTTGGCGCAAGAGCTACATTGCCCGGTTGCAATTGAGAACAATGTACGTGCGATGGCTTTTGGCGAGGCGCTGCTGGGTGAGGGGCGCAACAAACCGGATTTCGCTTTTGTCTACATCGGCACAGGTATCGGTTCTGGTCTAATCATCAACGGTCGGCCCTATCGCGGTGCTTACGGTGGCGCGGGTGAAATTGGGCATATCACCACCGTCACCAATGGCGAACGTTGTTCTTGTGGCAACGATGGTTGTTTGGAAACCGTCGCCGCCGAAGCCGCGATTGTACGCCGAATGCAGACACATCATCTCATGCTACCAACGACAAGTGGGGCAAAGGAGACAGTGCAGGCGCTGGCTATATTGGCTCGTGAGGGTGATAGTCAGGCGCAAAGCATCGTTATTGAGTGCGGCGAATCTCTTGGTATCGCGTTGGCAACGCTGGTTGATCTTTTTAATCCGGTACGTATTGTCCTGCACGGTGCAATTACCGAGGCCGGAGATATTTTCTTTTCTTCTGTAGCTCGTTGTTTGCAGAAGCGGGCCTTTTCTACGCGCAATGAAGCCGTAGAACTAGTCCCGCCCAGCTTTGGAGCCGATGCTGGTCTGGTTGGTGCAGCCGCTATCGCGCTCGACGAACTCGTTTTAACACCCGGAAAAATCTCGTAGGGACGCGATTTATCACGTACAACCTGTGAATCGTGTCGGGCGCGTGGATAGATATGACTCCGAACAATGTTGATCTACGTTTGCAACACGAGCAACAGATTCGGACGTGATAAATCACGTCCCTACAGAATTGGGTTATTTTTAGCATGACGGAAGGGATTGTAACGATGAAGAACGAGCGAAAGGTAGTGATGCCAACACTTGGTCTGGCCTGTGTGGCCCGCCCAACCTTCGCGGTAGAAACCGCGCAGGCGGGAGCAGACAACGCCCTCACGGAACTTAACGCACTGGGTTGGCCGATAGTTGGTGACGCCACGCTGCTAATGGATGCACAAGCAGCGAGCGAGACAGCTTATAAATTGCGCGTGCAGACACCAGACCTGCTCGTTATCTTCTGTGCCACTTTCAGCGATGCCAGCATGGCAGTGGCGCTGGCTGAGCAGATTGACGCGCCAATCTGTCTGTGGGCAGTACGCGAACCAGGTCCAGTGGGCGACCGTCTCTGGCTGAACTCGCTCTGCGGTGCTAATATCGCTTCGCACGCACTGCAAAAAACCGGCCACAGCGTCCAGTACATCTATGGCAACCCTGGTGAGCCAGAGCTGCTGATGCCACTAGTGGCCTTCGCACGCGCCGCCGCCACGCGCAATCGGCTCCGTCGTAGTCGTGTTGGGCTGGTTGGACAGGCTCCCACCGGCTTTTATGGTTGTCAGTTCGATGAACTGGAACTGGCGCAGGCCATCGGCACCAGCGTCACACAAATCGATCTGGCGACGATTTTCGCGGCGGCACGCGAGGCATCTATACCCGCCATCGAAGCTGCTATTGCCAGCACAGCAGAACGTTCCCCAAGCCTGCGCACGCTCGATACGGCTGAAGTGCAACGCTTCGGTGCCGCCTATGCCGTCTTGCATGATGCCTTACATAGTTATCAACTGGATGGGCTGGCGGTGCGTTGCTGGCCGGAATTTCCCCAAAACTTCGGCCTGATGCCTTGCGCGACGCTGGGACGATTGGCCGACGATGGCTTTGTCTGTGCCTGCGAGGCCGATATGCATGGGGCTGTGACGCTTTTGCTCTTGCAATGGTTGAGCGGTGCTGCTCCACTATTGGCCGACCTGGTAGCGATGGACACAGAGGCTAATACTGTCTCGCTCTGGCACTGTGGCAACGCGCCCGCTTGCCTGGCACGCGAAGGCGAGGAGCCAATACTTACCGTTCATTGCAATCGCAAGATCGGGGTAGCAGGCAACTTCGCTATTCGTCCCGGTGCGGCTACGCTGGCTCGACTTGGCAAAGGTCCAAATGGCTACCGTCTGCTGTGTGCCGAAGGTACCTTGCAGGACGAAGCAACAAATCGCTTTATGGGTAATACGGCCTATTTCAAACCACAAGGTACGGCAAATCTGCTACTTGATACCATTATGCACACTGGCTGGGAACACCATGTCGCCATTGTCGCCGGTCATCTCAGCGCCGAGCTGACGGCGCTGGCCCAACTACTCAATATTGAAATCGTCACTATCGCCTGATAGGACGAAGCCGGTATGACGAGAATGGTCTCGCTATACCATAGTTCGCGGATCACGTATTTGTTAGTCAACTGCTAACCACGCAGGAAAGGCTGGGAATCATGGACCTCAAAGATGAAGGGTTGAACCAGGCTGAGACGCAAGAGATGCAAACCCCAGTGGATAACCCCATCACCGACATGGCTACACGCTCAATGTCGCGCCGCTCTCTATTGAGCAAAGGCGTAGCGGCAGGCGTCGGAGCTACCGCACTCGGCTCATGGCTGGCCGCGTGCGGTGGCACCAGCACAGCTACTACCTCCGGTCCCGTCACTATCCAATTCGCCGCACTGACCGATACAACGGGTGAACAAACGGCGGAGATCAACAAATTTAACCAGATGAATGCTGGCAAGATCAAGGTTGAATATGTTCAGTTGCCACCAGTTGCAACCGACCAGTATAGCAAGTTTGTGACAGCCTTCCGCTCGCAATCAACTACACCCGATGTCGTGCATATTGACGTAACCTGGCCAGCACCGTTCGCCACTCCTGGCTGGCTGGCTCCTATCGACCAATATGTCAACAGCACGTACCTCAATCAGTTCTGGCCCAGCGCCCAGACGGTTGGCAAAGTCAATGGCAAGCTCTATGGTATTCAGCGTTACATGGATATCGGCATGCTCTACTATCGCACCGATCTAATACAGAAATATGGCGGTACGGTGCCACAAACACGCTCCGATATGGAAACAATGGCGCAAGAGATCATGGCGAAAGAAGCCGCCAACGGCATCAAGTATGGCTATTTGTTGCCAGGAAAGAAGATTGAGGCCATCGTGGACGAATGGCTTGAGTTCATCTGGGGTGCAGGTGGCAACATTGGCACGCCGGGCAACCTGCAAGTTAGCGGCTCAAATCAGGTTGATGCTTTGCAGTACATGTACGATCTGATCTACACCAAGAAACTTTCGCCTGTTGGTACCAATACCTATGCACCACTGGATATTCTCACGCTGTTCGATAACGGCTCGGCTCCGTTCATGCGTAACTGGACGTTCGCCTACGCCATCGCTAATAATGCTAAAAACTCGAAGATCGCTGGCAAGGTAGGTGTTGCTCCAACACTGGCAACCACGGGCAATACCGGTCATGGCTGTACTGGTGGTTGGGTACTGGCTATTAATGCCTTCTCGCAGTACAAGGACGAGGCATGGAAATTCATCGACTACATGCTGAGCAAGAGTACACAAACCTCGCTGGCTATGAATGCCGGTCTTATCTCCAGTCGCCCCGACGTGGTCAATGACCCAACAGTGCAGGCTAAAGTGCCATACTTCTCGCAGCTCGGCACTATTCTG
>JAJZEJ010000496.1 GCA_021828635.1 Chloroflexota bacterium | reverse complement strand
GTCGCGTGCGCCGCGCTCAAGGAAGACATGGCCGTTGCCGTCACTGGTGGCCGCACCGAGAATGGAACCGCCAGCAGGGAGGGGTTTGAGCGCCGTCCAGCGCAACGTGCGCAGGTTCACCAGCCAGGTCTGGCTGCGACCACTTTTATGCACGGCATCAAAACCGCCGATAATCACTACTTGACCTGCACTAACCAGGCAACTGGCCGCACCACTCAAAGCATAAGGCGCGTTCCCATGCTGCGTCCATTGATTGCTGGCAATGTCATAGCGGTAGATGTTGCTGGATTGCGTTTGTTGTCCCGCGTCACGCGCACCACCGATGAGAATAATGCCACCATCGTTATCCGGTGCAAGCACAACATAGCCCAGACCTTGTGGCAAGGGGGCTAGCGTGTGCCATTGACCGCTAGCGATATCGTAGCGATACCAGCCCATTCCAGCTTGCGCTTTGGCATTGCCGCTCTGCATAAAGCCCTGGGTGATATAGAGATGACCGTGCTGATCGGCTATCAGCGCAGCCCCAAAACCAATCGAGACCGACGAGGGTGGCACAATCTTTTGTAGTGTCGCGCTTACGGGCTGATACATATACAGCAGTGATGGTACGCTATAGCTATCACTCGAATAGCCTGCCGTGAAGAAGAGCCGCCCCTGTTCATCCTGCGCTACCGCGTTATTGACCATGCCAGGAAAATTCGGCATTGCCTGATGTTCCCAATGGGCTGTGGCAATATTATAGCGATAAAGCGTATGGTCATAGTGTGGAGAAGATTTAGGACCACGATAGCCGCCATTCATATATACATAGCCGTTCCCTTGCACCTGCGTATAGATCATGGTGTTGTCGGCTTCTACTCCCGGTAATGACGGCAATGCCTTCCACGTGGTTTGCACAACTTGATCCTGGGATAGCGGCGTGATTACGCTACGCACCACATGTAGCGGATTACTCGGATGGAGGTAGCGCGTGTAGACGAGCAGAGAGGTTAGTGCGATAGTCAACAGCAAGATCAGTGTGAAGCTGACCTGCACAAAGCGGTAGATTCCTCGTGTCTTAGGCAGCAAGGCTGGTAGTGGTGAGAGTTCTTTGGCGAAAGGCTGCGGAACCTGGGCCAGAGAAAACTCGGAACGCACTTTTAAACCTTCATCAACGTCCGCCAATTGCTGCTCCAACATTTCCTGCTGCAAACGTAGCTGGCGTTCCTCGCGCAAAACCGCGCGTACCTGCTGGCGCTGCTCCATCGTCAACACGGGTAGCATGGATAGTGGCTCGGCTGGCTGTGGCGTTTCGTCTTCGCGTGTCGTCTCAGCCATATCAGATGTACCAAATGGTATGGTTGGCTGTGCGGCCTCGGCTGCTGAGAAGCCTGAAATCGCACTCGCGGCCACTGGCGCAAGTAGGCACTCATAAGCGCGTCGTTCCTCGACGACACAGGCACGTTCCAGAGCCAAGTAAAAGGTGCGTGCGGACTGAAAACGATAGGAGGGTTCATGGCGCGTCGCCAGCGCGACAAGGCCGCTTAGCGTCGGTGATACGCCTGGAGCCAGGCTTTGCACCGATTCCAGCGTTGCCTGCACGCTATTGAGTACTGTTGGACGCTGACCTGTCAGCATCTCATGGAGAATAATGCCCAAGCTATACAGGTCCGAACGTTCATCAGTTTGTCCTTCGGTCTGATATTGTTCCGGCGAGGCATAGCCGGGCGAACCAAAGTCGGTCGTGTCGTTAATCTGTCCCTCTTTGAAATAGCGTGCGATCCCAAAGTCGATCAGCAGCAGTGAGCCATCCTCTGTGAGCATCAGATTCGAGGGTTTGAGATCACGAAACACGATGGGAGGCTGCTGGCTATGTAAATAATGTAGCACATCGCACAATTGCATAGCATAATTCAATGCCTCTAATGACGATAGCGGTGCGTGTGTCCGTAAATACTGGGTTAATGTATGACCAGGAATATAATCCATCACTAGATACCAGTAGCCATCCTCGAAAAAATAGTCATAGAGCGAAGGAATAGCCGGATGGTGCAGGCGAGCCAGAAAGAGGGCTTCGCGCAAAAAGCGGTCGGTATGCTCGCCACCACTGCCAGGAAAATCACTGATCGCCAACGCTTTGCTCTGCTGAGCCGTGTTTTGCATGGCGAGACGGCTATCTAATTCACGTGCCACGCTCTCCGGCAATGGCTTATCAGCGCGAATACGTTTGATTGCCAATGGCACTGTCAGCGCACGCTGCGAGGCCAGGTAGACGCTACCCATACCGCCGCGCCCGATGACCTGTTTAAGTGTATATTCACCCCTACAAACGGCCAACCCGATGAGAAAATCTTGCGGTGTCTTCTGCTTGCCAGACATGTAGTATATCTCTCCCTTCCACGTACCCCATATTACCGTATGCTGTCTATATCCATAGTACTGATAGATAGGCTATTCGTCAACAAGCGGGCGGTGTTACAGAACCTTCCAGATCCAAATATCGAAATCGAAAAGCAAGTAGTCAAATGCTATTGATTGCTACGCTTTTCGGAACTATAATGAAGAAAAGTTCTGTACAATGAAGTTGATATCTTCTATGTATATGTTTATACGAAAATTTGCTATAGTACATTGCATCCAATAGCGTCGTAGTGTTGCAACTAGAACGAAGAATGAGGGTGATTTGAACGACCACACCCCCCATCAGCAATCCGAGGAATTGCCAATATCCCTCCAGGGATATCTAGGCCCGACTCCACCACAAGGCCAATTGCCCCCAAGAGGCGAACGGCACTGGGTTGACCGCGCAGAGCAGTTACAGCGAGCTGTCGCGGCCCTCAAACAGGCTCAGGTTGTCGCGGTTGATGCTGAATTTACGCAGATGCGCTCGCGGACACAACAAGACCATCTTTCCACAGTTCCACGCTTGGCGCTTTTGCAGGTAGCGATTGAGCAACAGTGCTACGTGATTGACGCGCTACGCCTCAACGATCTTACCCCGCTGATGGCTGTTTTCGGCCAGCCCGCCACGGCTGTCTTGCTACATGGAGCAGGAGCAGACTTGCGCGTTATGGCCGAGCGCGGCCTGCACGTTCCACATTATTATGATCTGGAGGCAACCAGCCGTTCAATCTTTGGCCAACATGAATCCTCGCTGGCCGCCATGTTGCAACGCGCTTTTGGTATTCGTCTGGATAAGAGCCTCCAGCGCACCGACTGGACGCGCCGTCCCCTGCCGCAAGCCATGATTGCCTATGCCGCCCGCGATGCCGAGGTTACACTTGCGCTGTATTCCTGGCTGGCACGCTATTATCCCAGCATTCTGGCATTACACGAATATACCGATCATGATGAGACAGTCGCAGCCTGGATTGAACCATTTCTGTACGGTAGCGCGACGACCGCACCAGAAATAGCCATTATCGAGGCCAAAGCACAAGGGTTGATCCAGGATAAGACCCAGATATACGAAGATTGCCGTACTGCTCTGCGTACACTCATTCACCCGATGCATCGGAGCCGTCTTTTGCGCCTGATCGCTGATCTCTCGCTGCACAAACTGGCTCCCGATATTCAGGCATGCCTGCAAGCCACAACCTCAGATGAGCGTGCTGCCGCCGCACGGGCGCTAGGACGGTTGAATGGTAAACCGGCGCAGGACGAGCTAGAGACCTTGCGGC
>JAJZEJ010000748.1 GCA_021828635.1 Chloroflexota bacterium | reverse complement strand
AGCCAATAATAATAATGGCGGTTGATATGCCATTTGTGAATCTACGGATAGGATTGCGATAAGGCATGATGTTTGCTCCTCATCAATTGTCAAGCATTTAAACTCGAACTCTTATACACAAGTATAGATGAAAATTGGAGTTTTTGGAACTGGTATAAGTCATGATTTTGCAGATAGGTCAATAGTCACGGTACAAATATGACATGAAAATTCCCAACGCATCTATCATCGATACGAACCATGATAGTGCATTGGGAATAATAATACAGGCTAAAGATGCATATCAAGGAGTGTTCGGCGAATACCGGCTAACGCCATAGGGATATCCTCGGACTCGATGCCATAGTGCGTGACAGCTCGAATTTTGCCATTGCCCATAGAACCTATTAAGACGCCATGTTCCTGCGCTCTTGCCAAAAATGGCGCAATCTCAGCCTCGGTCAAACGATGTTGTTGGCTATCGAGAACATGGAACACCAGAATATTCGTGGCGACGCGCTCTGGCTCGATCTCTATTTGAGGAAAGTCAGCCAACCCTTGCGCAAGTTGTTTACAATGCTCATGGTCTTCGGCCAATCGCTCTACCATCTGTTCCAGCGCAATAATCCCTGCTGCTGCCAGAACACCAGCCTGACGCATACCCCCACCAAGCAGTTTGCGAACCCGGCGTGCGCGTCGAATAAATTCGTGGCTACCCACGAGCATCGAGCCGACGGGGGCGCTGAGACCTTTTGAGAGACAGAACATCAACGAATCGACGGGGCGTACAAGCGTGCTGACGGGAATGCCGAGTGAGATAGCGGCGTTAAAGATGCGTGCGCCATCAATGTGAACGGCAATACCGCGTGCATGTACAAGATTGGCGACATCCGCGAGATAATCGGCGGATAGCACGGTACCACCACAGCGATTATGGGTATTTTCCAGGCAGATCAGGGCTGTAGCTGCTACATGTTCGTCGCTTTCATCAGCAATAGCATCACGAAGACGGCTAAGATCGAGAGTGCCATCAGAATTATTGGGGATGGCCCACAGAGGCGACCCACCCAGGGTTGATGCAGCCCCTGCTTCATAGTGATAAATATGCGACTCATCGCCGACGATGATGGCCTGTCCGCGTCCCGCATGTGTGAGTTGTGCGATAGCATTGCCCATTGTGCCACTTGGCACGAACAATGCCGCCTCTTTGTCTGCAATGGCAGCAGCTATCTCTTGGAGACGATTAATGCTTGGGTCTTCACCATACACATCGTCACCCACTTCCGCGTGATACATGGCTTCGCGCATAGCCGGAGTGGGCAGTGTAACAGTATCACTGCGTAGATCAATAGGCATGGACTTCTCCTCTAGCCTGCTATGGATATAAGTTTACTTTTGTTTGGTCATATAGGCTTGCCCTGCTATTTCAGCGTGTTGGCTGGCCACATGTCCAGTTGGAAACCAAATTCCTCTGTAAACCATATTGTGCCATAGTTATCGATGACAAGTCCATCATGCGGATGAGAGCCTGGTTTACTCAGTATGGTTGATATCACCTGGCCGGTGGAGGGAACAATATAACCGACGCGGTCGCCTAACGAGTCAGTGTACCAAACGTTTCCATGTGAGTCTATGGCAATACCTGAGATATGGGTTTCACAGACTACGATATGGGTGCAAAAGGTTGACACTACATATATTTGTGTCACTCCAGTGGTGGGATCGAATTTACCGATAGTACCTTCAAAGGCTCCACTAAACCAGATATTTCCGGCTTTATCCGAGGTAATCAGATGGGGTTGTTTCGCTGGAACTGAGTATTCGGTAATCCGTATTTTCCCGTTAGTCGTGGGTGTGAATTCGCCGATCTTCTCGACATCCAGTGCGTTTTCCGTGAACCAGATATTCCCATGTGGGTCCATCGTAATACCATACGGATTACTATTTGCTGTTGGAATCAGCGTCTGGACGTATAGATGAGTGGTAGGATTAAAAAAACCGATGGCACTGGTGCCAAATTCCGTGAACCAGAGATTGCCGTTTTTGTCAAAAATTAGCTGATAGGGAATGGTTCCGTGGGGTAAAGCCCACTGATGCCAGGTATTTGTGCCGGGGGTGAGTTCACCAATAGCATTCGTCGTTGGTTCGCTGAACCAGACATTGCCTTGACTATCGACTGTAATAAACAGCGGGCTTGAATAGGTGTTATCTGGCTCTTTGAAATTTTCAATAAGACTACCATCTGCCTGCGAGTATTGTCCAATTACACTGGGGAAAGCTGTCTGGCAAGCAGGATTGGCGTCGCAATTTGGCTCGGCAACCCAGACGAAACCACGTTGTTCATCAATTGCAATGCCCCAGGGGTTTTCATTCGTAGGAGATTGCACGGCAACTGTAGATTGTGCGCTCCGATTAGCCTCCACTAATTCCGTTGAGCGGTTATAGTGAACAACTTGTTTGACTTGTCCCTGAGATGAACTGAGAAATTTGGGTACTAAAATAACACTGCTCACAATGATGAGTAATGCTAACACGATACCGATGACAACGCTTATTTTCGTTTTAGACATTTGAAACGCTTCCCAAATATTGATCCTCAAAAACGTGTTCATCAACGTAGCTGTACCAACAAGCCAACTATATTAAGCTGATACATTGTGTACCAGGCTGTTCAATATCGATAAACTGTTATTGAGCTAGCCTTTGCTAATACTAGTACCTTTCTTATTGATAGGACAATGAAACCGATGTTTTTTACACCAAATTTCCTATCCACGTTTATCTATCTCAACCCCATTTTAATTTCTTGTGAGCAGGTAATGCCAGTAACTAGTATAGAATGGCCAGTCAGCTACTGCTTATTCTGACATTTCTTCGTTAGACTGCGAATAATGTGGATAATGCCCTGTATAAGCACATGTAAGATAGAGGGAGCAGCGTTCACAATCAGGGCGTTGCGCGTGACATACCTGACGACCATGCCGAATAAGGTGTACATGAAGTGTGTAGACCCATTCTGAAGGAGTAATGTGGGCAAATATCTCGTGCGCTTGCTCCGCGTTTGTTTTAGCTCCAATGAGGCCCAGGCGGCGTGATACGCGGTGAACATGTGTATCAACTGGCATAACAGGAAGGCCCATGTTAAACATCAAGACGCATGCTGCCGTTTTGGGGCCGACACCCGGAATTGTACGCAAATAGTGCCAGCCGTCCTCTGGCGAACGGCGCAGCAATTCCTGGCGTAAATAGTTTGAGAGCGAGCCGTATCCACCATGTGAATGTTGTTGCTTTGTAAGTGTACGCAATGCCTCTTGAATGCGTGGTGCCTTGACATTGGCCAGACCACCAGAGCGAATAGCCTGAGCCACTTTATCAGTTGGCGCATCGCGTACCTCTTCCCATGTTGGGAAGGTCTCAACTAACTGCTGATAGGCGCGACCAGAATTAATGTCGGAAGTATGTTGTGAGAGAATAGTACCGATAAGCCCCCCCAACGGATCATAATCTGGTTGCCATTGAGGTTCTCCATAAGCAACCACAAGTAGATCATATACGTGGGCAAGATGTGTTGTTACTGTCATTATGATGCAATCCTTGTGTTATGTAATAAGGTTATTCTAGCGTATTAAACTGATAGGTACAAGACGTTACGAGTTTTTCGGATTGGCAAAAAAAGGGGCCAAATTTCTTGACAGC
>JAJZEJ010000227.1 GCA_021828635.1 Chloroflexota bacterium | reverse complement strand
TGAGACCGAGATACCACGTATTCGTGTCTCCTCGCTTGAACCAGAAGATTTTCGTTTGGAGTGGCTGGAGTTATGGAAAAATCCGCGCATGTGCCGCCACTTGCATCTACCCATGCAGAGCGGCTCCGATACTATCTTACGCCGCATGGCCCGTCGCTATAACAGCGCACGCTATCGCACCATCATCACTGAGGCCAAACGATTAGTGCCTGGAATCGCTATCAGTACCGATATCATTACTGGCTTCCCCGGCGAGAGCGACGAAGATTTTGAGCAGACCTATCAGCTTGCGCTAGAGCTTGAATTTGCTAAGATGCACGTCTTTCGCTTCTCACCACGCCAGGGTACGGCGGCGGCCCGCATGCGTGGTCAGATCAAAGATGAGATCAAGAAGGCCCGCAGCGAAAGGTTACTCAGGCTAAATGAGCAACATAGCCGTCAATTCCGCGAACAATTTTTAGGTCAGCATGTCGAAGTTTTGATCGAGCAACAGCATCAAGGTTCGGGTACCTGGGAGGGTCTGACTGATAATTATATGCGTGTCGAAATACACGATCTTCCCGAAAACCCGCGCGGCTGGCAACACGAGTTGGTACATGCTAATCTGATACATTTGATAGATGATGGCGTGTGGGGAAAACCGGTTTTTACGGTGCAAGGAGAAAAATCATGACACCTGAAACACGCCGCTATGAGGCAGAGGCAAATTGGCATTGTTGTTGCGTACCACTTTATCCATTAGCTTTCACCAAGATGAACAATGGGCATGGCATCCCTGAGAGATGCCATGCCCATTAAACATTAATAATGTACTACTACTTGAGGTACTTTGCGAACCAGTCGCGGATGTGATGCAGACGCTCCAGGCGTAGTTTGGGATGACCACCACGCGAGAGACCGTGGCTCTGACCCTCGAAGCGTACCATGCGCACCTCGCGGCCCATCCATTTTAGGGCGGTGAAGAGTTGCTCGCCCTGCTCGATGGGACAGCGCAGGTCTTGCTCACTATGGATGATAAGCAAGGGCGTATGCATATTCTGCACATAGTTGGCGGGCGACATGTGCATGTATTTCTCAAGGCTCTCATAGGGCGTGGTCTCCAGGTTATCATAGCCTAAATCCCAGCCGATATCGCCGGAGCCGAACATGGAAGCCAGATTATACACACAACGGTCGGTCACAGCCACTTTAAAGCGGTCATTATGCCCAATCAGCCAGTTGGTCATGAAACCACCATAGCTGCCGCCCGTCACACCCATACGCTGCTCATCAATGTAGCCGCGCTTGAGCAATTCATCGACCCCTAGCATAATGTCGTGCGAATCCTTCTCGCCCCAGGCACCACGCACCGCCAGCGCAAACTCGTAGCCATAACCACAGCTACCACGCGGATTGGTAAAGAAGACGACATAGCCTTCCGCGACCAGCATTTGCATCTCGTGGAAGAAGCCATAGCCATACTGCGTGTGTGGGCCACCATGAATCTCGACCACAAGCGGATATTTTTTGCTGGAATCGAAGTTGTGTGGCTTGAGTATCCAACCATCGATATTCCAGTCATCAACCCCTTTGAAAGGCATATACTCCGGCGCAACGAGCAAGAGTTCCTCAAACAGGGCATCATTGAAACTCGATATGCGCTTCAATTCACCGTCAGCAGTTGTAGAGCGTACAAAAACCTCTTGCGGATGCGTCGTTGAGCCGATCAACAAAGCCAGTTTATTGCTAGCCGCATCGGCGCTGAAATCGCGCACGTGGACCTCACCAGGAGTAAGCGTTGCCGGTTATTTTCCGGCCCCACTGGTCGGGATGACGGACACGCGCGAGGCACCGTGATAGGATGCCAGCACATAGAGCGCCGAGCCATCGGCTGACCAACTTGGCGGCGGCATCAGATGCTCATCGCCAATGTCGCTATTGGTCCAATCCATGCAGGAACCATCGAACTCCGCCGTCAGGTTGGTAGGTTGAGCGTGTTCGGCGCTCGCTGGAAGAGTGTAAAGGTAGGTGTGACCGGCAGAGCGGAACTTGGCTGCTGCCAGGAAAGCGATGGTCTTACCATCCGGCGACCAGGACGGCGAGCCACAACCCAGCGTGCCATCGGTCAGACAGCGCAGTTCACCAGCTTTACCATCATGAATAGCCAGGGTGTAGATATCCGCACCAGGCATGCGCCAGCGATCTTCAGTACGATCTGAGGCAAAAACAATCTGCGAACCATCTGGCGACCAGACGGCATCGCCATCGTCCCAGTCACCATCAGTCAATTGTTGTGGTGTACCCCCACCGGCTGGTAGTAGGAAAAGATGTGAACGGCGCTCGTAAATAAAGCCGACGCCATCTAGCTTATGCCAGAGGTTGTCGATGACGCGCACTTTGGGTAGTTTCTTGCCATCGGCAGTCTCTTCGTCGGCTGGCCCAACGGGAGCATTGAACAGCACATACTTGCCATCCGGCGACCAGACGGGTGAAGAGGCACCATGCTCCATGAAGGTGAGTTGGAATGCCTCACCACCCTCCATCGGCAATATCCAGATTTGTGGCTTACCCTTGCCGAGTTTCTTCTGCTCCTTGCCCTCTTTCTCGGCGGCAGCTTCACCCTCACGCTCCGAGACAAAAGCGAGAAAACGTTCATCTGGCGACCAGACGGGACTATGCGCATTGGCCGGACCGGTAGTAAAACGGCGTGCCTCACCACCATCAGCAGGGGCAACCCAGATTGCCGAACGATACTCGTGCTTATGCTCATCAATAGTCGTAACCGCCATCGCCACACGTTGTCCATCCGGCGAAATACGTGGGCGAGCGACAAACTTAAACTGATAGAGGTCTTCTATCGTGATTGTACGTGGCATAGATTGCTTATCCTCTCCAGGAGTATCCAGGTATATCAGCGATATTTACCGACGACGATGGCTACGTCGCTCATGTTCGAGTGCGAGATCAAGCGTCTCATGCAGGCGCTCAAAATCATCAACATCTAGTTGCAACTCGACGGCAGCGGGATCATCTGGCCTTGAGCGCCCCTCTTCAAACAGTTGCAGAACCATCACCAGTTCGACTTCCAACTCCACAATGGCATCAGCCGCTAGGCCGACGCGCTCCAGACGATCTTCCTCATCTTCATCCTCATCGTCCTCAATCGTCTGAGGAACAAACTCGATATTGGTACGAACGCACTTAAAGCGACCCATCATCTTGAGTGCATCGGTCGCCATCTCTTCAGCTAGTTCGCGCACAACTTCCATCATCTGCGTAAAAGCATCTTGTAACTGCTCCAGCGCATCATCTTCATCATCAAGCGTTTCGGCATCCGCCATAAGTTCACCACTTGTCGCGCCCGCACCTGTATTACCATCAGGAAGACGCTGGCGGGCCAGATCATTAAGCTGTTTCAATGCCTGGGCCAGAGCAGGCGAAAACGCACCTGCATCTCGCTCAGTAGGTTTCGCGCTTTTTTCACTATCTACTTCTTCACGCAGTAAACTTTGATTATATTCTTCCTGCGCCTCACTCTCACTCTCACCCTCACCCTCACTCTCACTCTCACCCTCACCACCGTCGTCGTCATCATCATCATCATCACCCAGGCCAATAGTCTCTTCTATCAGTAATATCTGCTGATGAAGCTGTTCAGCTACTTCGCGTGTCATATAGGCTGCGATACGCGCCTGGC
>JAJZEJ010000424.1 GCA_021828635.1 Chloroflexota bacterium | reverse complement strand
AGCGCAGAGCTTCCACACACTGACCGATGTCGTTCTTTGCGCTAGCGCGTGAGCTTGGAGATCATGCTCACCATCTGCGCAATTTTCTTCTCCGTCTCAGCAGCATCAGACTCTACTGATGCATGGAGACAGAGTTGGGCAAATTCTTCCAGCAAATAGATACCCAAAGAATGAGTAGCTGCTCGCATAGCGGCGATCTGGTTCAAAATATCCTGGCAATCGCGCCCCTCTTCAATCATATGCTGAATGCCGCGTGATTGTCCTTCAATGCGTTTGAGGCGTTGCAGCATATCCTTACGGGTGGCTTCATCCAGATAAGTGCTTTCTGTCATACCATTCCTATCCAACGATATCCACTAAGCTTCCACGTTTGCTACACTCACGTTAAGCATTTCTCAGATACTATACCCCTGTAGGGTACCTTGAAAGTATAGTACCTGAGAAATGAACGAATGTCAAGCCTTCATGTAACGCTACAACAAAACTTGTCTATGTTTCTTTTGTGCTGCTATTGTATTCTATAGGCATTGCTCATCTCACCTTAGCACGTATATATTTGCGAAGAAAACACTACAGCCAGAGACTATTCATGGCTTGCTCAACCTGCTCACGTCTGACAACGCGCACACATGCCGGACGCTCGCCAGGACTATCGCACTCGCTGAGGAAGTTTGCCACATCTACAACACGGCTGGCATAGCCCCACTCATTGTCATACCAGGCAACAATACGCATCGTGTTGCGCTCCGGCAACTTGGCGGTCATCAAGCCATCGACAATACTTGAGCGGCTATCGCCACGAAAATCGCTGGAAACCAGTGGCAACTGACAATAACCCAAAATGCCATTGAGCGGCCCGGCAGAGGAGAGCGCAAAAGTCCGATTGACCTCTTGCACTGTCGCCTCACACTCCAATTCCACAATGAGATCAACGACGGAAACGGTGATGGTCGGCACGCGGTAGGAGACGCCATGAAACTTTCCGACGAGAGAGGGGATCACCTGACCAAGCGCCTTCGTCGCCCCTGTCGTCGTTGGAATAATATTTTCGGCGGCAGCACGCGCACGCCGAGGGTCTGTGTGACTGCGGTCGAGGATACGCTGATCATTAGTGTAGGCATGAATCGTGTTCATGATGCCTTGTCTGATGCCGAAATGGTCTTGCAGCACCTTCGCCACGGGAGCCAGACAATTTGTAGTGCAGGAGGCAGCGGAGATAATCTGATGTTCAGAAGGTTTGTAGTCATGTTCATTCACTCCTGCAACAAGTGTCACATCGCCTCCTTTGCATGGAGCAGTCACAAGGACGCGACTAGCTCCGGCTTGCAGATGCGCGGCAGCCTGCTCACTCGTCGTAAAAGCTCCAGTTGCTTCAATCACCAGTTCAACACCGAGATCCCGCCAGGGAATATCTAAGGGATTGAGGTGCGAGACAATAGCAATAGGCCGACTATTGATAATGATATGTTCATCATCAGCCTCAACCTGTCCACGAAATGGGCCGTAAGTCGAGTCATATTGGAACAGATGCGCGTTAATCGCTGCGTCACCACGGTCATTGATGGCAACAATATCCAGATCGACGCCACGTTCTAACGCCGAGCGTAAGATGAGACGACCAATACGTCCGAAACCGTTAATACCGATTCTCACTGTGCTTTCTCCTCTATGATACTGCTCTGAACCAGGGCTAAGGCACGCAATACAACATGTTCTACCATAATGCATTTCTGCTCAAACCGGTTTTTCTATTCTATTTCAGGGAACGAAAATGTCTCAGATGTATCGTGAGTCATACCTCTACCTCGTCGCTTTGTCTTGCACGCATCAGGTGGTAGACCAGCAGCAATTGCGTTAAAGCCAACGGATGGCTATGTCGGGTATTGGAATCGGAATAGAGGCCAATATCGGCTGTAGAGGCTGTGCCACAGCAAGCATCCAGGTAATCGAGAATACCACGTTCGAGCGCACGGGCTGGCTCATCTGGGATCGAGCCATCAATCTCCAGGTACTCGACAGCACGCCCGCCTTCGCGTCCAAGCTGTGAACGCACGCAGCCGGATTGGTCAGCCTCGATAATCTGGCTCAGATCGGGATGATGCAGCGTCCCATGCAGCGTCAGACGCACATTCAGGTGTGCATCATCGTGGCGTTGCTCATCGTCGGGAAAAAAGGACACAATAATATCGGCATGCTTGCGCTGTGGTCGGATATAGGTAGCAGAGTCAGACTCACGCATATCTAGCTCACGCAAAACTTCCTGCTCGTTATAGCCACGCTGGCCCATGTCACGCCGCACCTTCCAACGGCGTCGCAAATACTCCGGGGGATCAAGGAAAACACGCACACTATACGCATTACGTATCTCTTGTCTGTAGAAACCGAGCAGACCTTCAACAATAATGAAAGGCAATGGCACAATGTACTGCGGAGGCCCAAAATCACCCAACTTATGGTTATAATGAGGTTTGAGAATAGGCTCACCAGCACGCAATAAGCGTAGATGCTGCGCCATCATGTCGAGATAATTGCAATCAGGATGCAGAGGCGTAATTGCTCGCTCCTTGCGTTGTTGCCGGTTATAACGGTGGTAGTCATCGGTGCAAAGCACCGCAACGCGACTCGCCCCTAAAATCTGGGCAATGCCCCGGCTCAGGGTTGTCTTACCAGCGGCGCTATCCCCGACAATGCCCAGAATGATAGGGCGCATCGTTGCTCCATAGGGTATTGCCATATTCTTCTCCCAATTTTTTGCGCCGTGTGTCCTTAGAGGAATTTTGGCACACTTATCGTTGATGCTTGCGATACTTACAGAGAGATCATCACCTGCGTCACAACCTCTTCGTTTTATCAGGTCAAACGGGTTGCCACATGTTCTGACATAGCAGGAGCGATCATAAACGTAGCTGAACCAACGTGTTACGAGAGGATACAGAACTCATGTTATAATGATAGCGGCCATCTAACATAACAACAAGGTATAAATCCCTATAGTAGCTATAGCCTGGACATTATATATTGCTATATACCAAACATTCACCGGCTCCAAGCTTATTATGACGACATATTGATATGGCCGATTCTTTGTGGTATCCTTAAAACGTGATTACCCTATAGCAAAATAAAGGAGACAATAGAGTATGTCTAATGAAACACAACAGCATTATCGTGCAATTTTTCAGACCAATGTTGCAGGTAAAGCACAGCATGAAATGATTTTGAATAACATCGAAAATGTGTTGCAGGAGCTAGGAGAACAGAACCTTACCGTGGCGCTGGTCGCACATGGAGATGGCATTGATCTTTTGCTCAAGCAGACGAAACTCACCCGTGAACGCCTGGAACGCTTAGCCGCCCGTGGCGTTGAACTGCTCGCCTGTGGTGTCACGATGAAACGTATGAACATTACCCCTGATGAGCTATATAGTTTTGTCCGCATCATTCCATCGGCAAACGCCGAAATTATCAAGCGGCAAGCACAGGGATGGGCCTATCTCCGTCCTTGAGTTCTCGCATAATGCCACACAAAGGAGCAAACTATGTCTCATCCCACGCAAGATGATCTCTGTCAACGTGCCTATCCCTATGATAGCCCCGAAAGTGTGCTATCATACCGTCCTGCTAGAGCATGTCTTGATCTGAGCTTGCCTCCGGTTGATACGGTTTTTGATTTTCAT
>JAJZEJ010000361.1 GCA_021828635.1 Chloroflexota bacterium | reverse complement strand
CTTGCATGCCGTCCTGGAGCAGACGCGCCAGTGGCTCGGTGAAGCTAGTTTGCGTGAGGATGTGCGCCTCGTGGAAGATGGTATCGGTAGCCAGCAAGAGTGGTAGATTGCGTTCCGCAACATTGCATAAGGCACGCAGCGCGGCAGCAAGGCGTGACCATCCACTACCCTCAGCAGTCACAACGGGCCAGAGCGTGTCGCGGTAATCGGTGGCGAGACGCTGCAAGAGTCCCTCCATGATCTGCTCTACTGTCACGCCCTGCCGCCACAGGGTTACACGCGAAACTCCGGCTGCGGCGGCCACACGTTCAAGCGTTAAATGCTGCCAGCCACCCTCTTGTAAAGCAGCGATGGCGGCATCGAGTAATGAATCCTCTAACATTATCACGCTCCTCATTTCCCTTGCTTCTTTGAAACAGTAATGTTATATTATTGTAACGTATATGTTGCATCAAAAGGAAGGTCATCATGAAATCCTCACGGTTACTAGTTGATCTTACACCTCTGCGCGAATCGGTGCCGTACCGCACGCTCTTTTGTGGACAGATTATTTCGTTGCTCGGCACGCAACTCACTACTGTTGCTCTACCCCTCCAGGTCTATTTGCTGACACATTCCTCGCTAGCGGTAGGACTGATCGGCCTCGTGCAATTGGGGCCAGCACTCATTCTCACCCTGTATGGAGGAGCGATAGCCGACGCGCTGGATCGTCGGCTCATATTGCTGACAACCCAATCACTCCTGTTGCTCACAACCGCCATACTGGCAATTGTAACATTTTTGCCTCATCCCGCGCTCTGGCTGCTCTATGTGCTGGCTGCGCTGTTGGCGGGTATCGCAGGTGTTGATGGGCCAACCCGTGGAGCAACCCGACGCAACCTGCTGCGACGCGAACATTTTGCCGCCGCCGCCGGACTCAACGCCCTGATGTTTCAGCTTGGAGCCGTGGTTGGTCCAGCCGTCGCGGGTTTGATAATCAGCCATTTCTCGCTCTCTATCGCTTATGGGCTGGATACGGCTACCTATAGTGCGGCCATACTCGCGGTTCTTTTGCTGCCTCCTCAAATCCCCCAGGGAGAACGGCGCAGGGCAGGATGGACGGCGCTACGCGAAGGTTTACACTATGTACGTGGTCAGCAGATAGTACAAGGTATCCTGTTAAGCGATAGTGATGCCATGATCTTTGGCTTACCACGCGCCCTCTTTCCGGCGTTTGGCCTGACTGTTTTTGGCGGTGGCGCACAGACTGTTGGCTGGCTCTACGCTGCTCCAGCATTCGGCGCACTGGTTGGTGCTTTCAGTTCCGGCTGGGTCGGACATATTCAGCGACCAGGGAGGGCCGTACTGCTACTGGTTGGACTGTGGGGTCTGGCTATCACGATCTTTGGCTTTAGCATCTGGCTTCCCCTCGCGCTCCTCATGCTGGCCTTCGCCGGTTGGGCCGACATCATTTCGGAAGTCCTGCGCAGTACCATGTTACAGCTTACTATTCCTGATAGCTTGCGTGGGCGCATCACAGCAGTATGGCTTGCGCAAACGAACGGCACATCACGCTTAGGAGATGTGGAATCGGGCCTCGTAGCCGCAGTCACAAATGTTCAAATATCAGCTACCACGGGAGGGGTTGCCTGCTGCATAGGCGCTTTCGCTCTGGCATGGCTTCTACCTATCTTTTGGCAGGTACGCCTGGACGCCACAGAAAGAGTTGTGCCAGAAGCATAATATTTATTTCATCATTATTAATTTAATGCTTCCTCTTGTGGCACTGGGAGGAAGACAGAAAAGGTTGCGCCCTCATTTTGGCGACTGAGTACCTCTATGCGACCCTGATGTTGTTCGATGATCTCTTTAGAAATGTGTAGACCGATACCCAGACCGGGATACGTTAGCCCGTCTGAAGTGGTGATTTGATAGAAACGCTCAAAGATTTTCTGTTGATGGACTTCATCAATGCCAATGCCAAAATCCTGTACACGCACAATGGCGTGCGTTTGATCCCGTGAAAGATGCACTATGACTTGGTTTGCTTTCGAGGAGTACTTAATGGCATTGGTTAGTAAGTTGATGAGAACTTGTTCAAATCGGTCTTTGTCTCCTGAGATGTGTGCCTCTGTTTTTCCCACGATCTGTATCTGGTGTGTCGAGGTAGCAGCCTGCACATTTTCCACTGTTTCGCTGATGAGCATATCCAGATCAAATATTGCTCGTCGAAACCCCAACTTGCCCATCTGGATGCGTGAGATATCCAGCAAGTCACTGACGAGTTTGGTGAGCTTATCGAGTTGGGTATCCATGCGCGAAAGATAGTATAAACCCCGTTCATCTTTCTGCTGGTCGAGGCGGCGACGCAGCACATACACGAAACCCTTGAGGCTAGTCACCGGCGTTTTCAGTTCGTGACTGGCCATACTAATAAACATATCCTTGCGCTGTTCCGCCAACACCCGTTCGGTAATATCATGAATAATCGTGATGACAAAAAGCACATCACCTTTTTCGTCATAGATCGGACTTGCTTTGACGAGAGACCAGTGTTGAGGTGGCCCATCCACTTTCTGAGAATAGCCAATCGTTGCTTGTGCCTCACGTTCACCCGCTAACACTCGTCTATGAGGGAGATGGGCAATAGGGAATGGCTGTCCCTGTTCATCGGTAAGTGTATGCCGGATTATATCTTCAGGAGGGCGTTCCTGTTGCAAGCCCTGTATCGACTCATAACCGGTCATCTGCCCAGCCGCTTCATTCGCATAGATAATGTGATCGTCTTTATCGTAGACGATGATGCCATCAGTGACGCCTTGCAGAATGATCCCTAATTGATCTCGCGCATGCCGAGTCTGTTCTTCTGCTTCTTGCAGTTTCCTGTCCATTGCTTTTTGCCGGGTGATATCCCGTGCAACCTTTGCCGCGCCGATAATCTTTCCTTGCTGGTCTCTGACAGGCGAAATGCTGAGTGACACTTCAACTTTTCTTCCATCTTTCGTGACCCGTATCGTTTCATAATGGTCGATGCGGATGCCTTTGCGCAGTTTTGCGATAATCTCCTCTTCTTCTTTCCACAGTTCTGGGGGAATGATGAGGGTGATATGTTGTCCAATCGCTTCTTCCGCACGATGTCCAAACAAACTCTCAGCAGCATGGTTCCAACTATTAATTATTCCATCAAGATTTTTACTAATAATCGCATCATCTGAGGATGAGACAATGGCAGCTAACAGCCTTTGAGCATCTTCTGCTCGTTGTTGTTCAGCAATGTCAGGGTGTATGTTCAATGCATTATTGCAATACGTCATGGCAGGCGAAGAGTCGCCAATCAATGGTTCATGAGTGGTTTGCTGAAACATTTTCTGGCTCTCTAATTGATCGCCTGACATCTTATATGCCTCCTTGCATAGGAGAGATGAAATCCATTCATGCTTGGTATACTTTAGCCGTACTATAACATCTTTTTCTTTCTCCGACAAACTGAACAATAAGACTGTTGTTGCCCGCCTGTTTTTGCTTTGAACTAACTTCTATGCAATTATCCTTCCAGCACCTGTCGTCCCAGCGTGGCAATCGTGGCATCGTCCATCGGTGGGTTGGAGAGACCGGCGCGTACATCGCGGTAGTAGCGTTGTAGGAGCGAGTTGAGCGAGAGGCTGGCCGCGCCCATAAGCCGCATGGCAAGAGCGACGACTT
>JAJZEJ010000324.1 GCA_021828635.1 Chloroflexota bacterium | reverse complement strand
CAGGGGATCAATGACAACCGGCAATGGCTCGTATTCAATATCGACAAGGGCCGCCCCGTCTTCAGCCGCCGCCTCAGTTTCAGCGACAACGACAGCCACGGGATGTCCATGCCAGAAGACTTCTTTTTGCGCCAACGGCGACTGTGAACGCGAAGGGCTACCAGCGTGCGCCATTTTCAATGTCTCGCCCGTGAACACGGCTACAACGCCCTGAACGGCAGAAGCCGCCGATGTATCAATACCCACAATATGCGCGTGAGCATAAGGACTTAGCACCAGGCGAGCATGTAACAGGCCAGGGGCAGTCACGTCGCCAGCATACTTCGCACGCCCCGTCAGCTTCTCCGGCGAGTCCATGCGACGAGTAGCTTTACCGACAGTAGTATGCGATGCATTCTTGTCAACGGTTTGTGTCATGGAAAGCATCTCCAGGTGAAAGGTTACAAAGGTTATGACGAAATTAGCGACATGTATGACGATATTCCAGACGCTCCACATGCCAATGCCGGGTCTCAAGTCGCATGGACTACATAAGGTAGAGGAATGTGGCTTGCAGAATAAGCGTAGCGGTGTAGAGCGTGTGTAGTGTACAGCGTACATCGTCGCCAGATATGCTAAAGTCTATAACATCGTTCGCTAAAATGCAAACCGAAAACCTTTGTTGTGATAGGATATGTATGAGAATGAGAGCCATACTGAACGCAGTTAGTAAAAGAGGAGCATACAGCCATGCCGGAAATCGATGGGGATCACGTTTTTGGCTTCGATACATTATCCATCCACGCGGGCCAGCGACCAGACCCGGCGACGGGAGCGAGAGCCGTACCAATTTATCAAACAACCTCGTTCGTTTTTGACGATACTGACCATGCCGCGCATCTCTTCGCCTTACAACGCTTCGGCAATATCTATACGCGCATCATGAATCCCACAACCGCCGCGTTTGAGGAACGTATCGCCGCGCTAGAAGGTGGCACGGGTGCGGTAGCGACGGCATCGGGCATGGCGGGCCAGATGGTGACAATGATGACATTGCTACGTCCTGGCGACGAGATCGTTTCGTCCAGCAGCCTCTACGGCGGCACGCATACACAATTCGACCTGACACTGCGCACGTGGGGCATCAAAACGATTTTTGTCGATAGCACCGACCCGGAGAACTACCGCCGCGCCATCACGCCACGCACACGCGCCCTCTACGGCGAGACCATTGGCAACCCGCGTGGCGATGTACTGGATATCCGCGCCGTAGCCGACATCGCGCATGAAGCTGGCATCCCGCTTGTCATCGACAGTACCTTCGCCACGCCCTATCTCTGCCGTCCCTTCGAGCATGGGGCCGATATCATCGTACATTCCGCGACTAAGTTTATTGGCGGTCACGGCACCTCTATCGCGGGCGTGTTCATCGAGTCGGGCAAGTTTCCCTGGGATAACGGCAAATTTGCGCACATCGTCGATCCGTCACCGGGCTATCACGGCGTGCGCTTCTACGAAACCTTTGGCGATTTTGCCTTCGTGATGAAAGCACGTGTCGAAACGGTGCGTGATACCGGTCCCTGCCTCAGCCCATTCAACGCCTTCTTGCTCTTACAAGGCTTAGAGACACTTTCGCTACGTATGGAACGGCACTGCCATAACGCTTTGCAGGTGGCGAAGTTCCTGCAGGAGCATCCAGCCGTTAGTTGGGTTCACTATCCGGGCTTGCCCGACGATGAGTTCTATCCCCTGGCACAACGCTATCTACCGCGTGGTGCAGGCGCTATCTTCACCTTTGGCATTCAGGGCGGCTATGAGGCTGGCAAGGCATTCATTAACAATGTACGCCTGCTCTCGCATCTGGCGAACGTTGGCGACGCCCGTAGCCTGATTATTCATCCGGCCAGCACGACACATCAACAGCTTTCAGAGCAAGATCGACTCGCGGGCGGCGTGACTCCCGACCAGTTGCGCATCTCGGTGGGTATCGAAAATATTGAGGACATCCTGTGGGATCTCGATCAGGCACTCAAAAAAGCTACAGGAAAAACGACGTTTGCCATACATAGTCGGCAGTAAGGGAGATCAGTAACATGGATCAGTACCAGCAGGAACCAGAACAGATAGTGCAAACGCAACCACCAGGTATACCGGATATGTATGATCGCCTGCATCTGTTGCAGGAATATCATCACGTGGCAATCGTCGGCGTCTCGGCTGACCCCTATCGGCCCAGCCACTTCGTCGCTATCTATTTACAAGCCGAGGGCTACGATATCATCCCAATCAATCCGCGCTATGCCGGACAAACGCTGCTAGGCAAGCGCGTGTATGCTTCGTTGAGCGAGGCTAAAGCGGCAGGTGAGCAGATTGAGATTGTGGATGTCTTCCGCAAAGCCTCGGATACGCCGCCAATAGCACATGAGGCGGTGACAATCGGTGCGAAAGTTCTCTGGCTCCAGCTTGGTGTTCGCAATGAGGAAGCGCAGCAGATCGCCCGTGAAGCCGGCCTGACCTTCGTGCAAGACCGCTGCATGAAGATCGAACACGCTCGCTTCTTTGGTGGTCTCCACACCGTCGGCCTGAATACCGGCGTGATTATAGCCCGAAAGTTATCATAGAAGAGGATTATGGTTCATCCTGGCCTATCGAATCCGGGCCAGATGAGCTACTAATTGTTGCTAACCAGTTTGCAAGCTCTTCCTTATGCATAGCTCCACTGGCAACAGCCATCATTGTCTGATAATAGTCCATTTCTGTTGCCAGTGGTTCTACACCATTCAAGAGCAAAAAAGCAAACATTGCCATACCTGCTGTACGCTTGTTACCGTCAATGAAAGGATGATTCTGGCTCAAGTGAAAACCATAGGCTGCTGCCATATGAAAAATCGTTGGATGTAAAAATTGTCCCGCAAATTGCGCCTGTGGCATATGCACAGCCGCATCCAAAGCAGCTGCATCGCGTATACCATACGAACCACCATATAAGCGTACCTGGTCATCATGAATGGAAATCACGCTAGACAAAGGTAGAAAGCGCACCATACAGCTTACTCCGCCAATTTGCGATTGGCATTGCGGTAACGCGGCTCAATCTTTTGATACGCCGCCCAGGCGTCCTGCACATCATCGGTTGCACGGGTAAGCACAATACGGTCTCCAGCAACTTCAATAGCTACTTCATCATTTTCATGTAAGTGAAGAGATTCCATAATAGACGGCGGCAGCGTGATCGTCATTGAGTTACCAACCTTGCGCAGTTTGACAATCTGCATTGTATGCTCCTTTCACTAATAGGCATTGTCCGTATATACAAAAGTGTATACGTTTATACTGAGGAAGTCAAGAAAACTCTTTACAGAAGAAAGTAAATAGAACAGTCCCGGAGCAGCGAAGGAGTGGCATGGAAAAGACACACCAGAGTATAGCAGACGAGTTTGAATTGATGCTGCGCCGCCAGGGCTGGCACCTCATTCGCCATCGCCCCACGCAATCTGACAGCAGAGTGATTCGTCTTGCGTCACAGACGGGGCAGGGTGAAGCTGAGGTGTGTGCTGTCTTTTACGAGGCGTTCGGTGATAACACGTTTCGCAAGCTGCTCAGGCACATCTTCTTTCATAAGCAGTGCGGCTATGATGAGTTGCAGCACATCTGTCGTGGCGCGGAGAAGCTGGCACAGCATCTCTCGTTCATGCAGCATTAT
>JAJZEJ010000835.1 GCA_021828635.1 Chloroflexota bacterium | reverse complement strand
CAAGGGCATTCAGTACGAAATCGGTATCGGCGAGGCTGCGTTCTATGGTCCCAAAGTGGACTTTATGGTACGCGATGCACTGGGCCGCGAATGGCAATGCTCCACGATTCAGCTTGACTTCGTGCAACCGGAAAATTTCGAGCTTGAGTATGTCGGCGAAGATGGTCAGGTACATCGTCCCGTGATGATTCACCGTGCCGTGACGGGTTCCACGGAACGTTTCATGGCGATGCTGATCGAGCATTTCGCTGGAGCTTTCCCAGTTTGGCTCTCACCTGTACAGGCAATGGTCATTCCCATTGCCGACCGTCACCAGGAGTATGCCTATGCCGTGCAAGCAGCTCTCAAGGCGGTGGGCATCCGTGTCGAGGTCGATGCACGTGGCGAGCGCATGAACGCCAAGATTCGTGAAGCGCAACTTCAGAAGATTCCGTACATGCTTGTCGTTGGTGACAAAGAAGCTTCGTCGGAAGCCGTCTCTGTACGCCTACGCACGAATGTAGACCTCAAGTCTATGCCACTCACGCAATTTATTGAGCGCGTGACGAACATTGCGAAGATGAAGAGCCAGGAGTTATAGATAAAAGTTTGGTGATGTGATATGCACCCAGGCGCATATCACATCACCAAATTTTTGTTTAGTCGAGGTATTTATACGCAGGCAAGGTCAAAAATTCGGTGAAATTGTCGTTGAGGATAATTTCATCGAGAATCATTGTCGCCGCCTCAAATTTGCGATTGACGAACTCTTCTGTACCCAGCGCATCTTTGAGTTTGCGCAACTCATCGGCCTGAAACTGCTTGTACAGTTCCGCGTTGAACTTGCGCCCATCGTTTAGAATACCCTTTGGATGGTGCAACCATTGCCAGAGTTGCGAACGCGCAATCTCAACGGTTGCGGCATCTTCCATTAGATTGAAGATCGGCACGCAACCGATGCCACGTAGCCAGGATTCCAGGTATTGCAGGCTGACGCTGATATTGTTGCGCACGCCGCCCTCGGTAATCGTTCCCTCCGGCACAGCCACCAGATCAGTCGCCGTCACCGACACGTCGTCACGTTTGCGCTCAATCTGGTTTGGTTCCTTCATCACGGCATCGAACTCGCCCATCGCAATCGGTACCAGACCGGGATGTGCTACCCAGGTACCATCATGTCCATCGGTTGCCTCGCGCCGCTTATCGGCACTCACACGACCCAATGCCTCTTCGTTAGCTTTTGGATCGTTCTTAATCGGAATTTGCGCCGCCATGCCGCCCATCGCGTGCGCGTTACGGCGGTGACAGGTTTTGATGAGTAGCAGCGAATATGAACGCATAAAGTGCGTAGTCATCGTGACCTGTGCGCGGTCAGGATAGATGAACTCCGGCAGGTTGCGGAACTTCTTGATGGCGCTAAAGATGTAGTCCCAGCGCCCGCAGTTCAGACCGGCGGAATGGTCGCGCAGTTCATAGAGAATCTCATCCATCTCGAAGGTTGCCAGGATCGTCTCAATTAGCACTGTGGCGCGAATGGTGCCGTTGGGAACCCCGACTTCCTGTTGTGCCATGACGAAGATGTCGTTCCAGAGACGAGCTTCTAAATGGCTCTCCATCTTGGGCAAATAGAAGTAGGGGCCGGTGCCTTTGACAAGCAAATTCTTCGCGTTATGGAAGAAGTAGAGCGCGAAATCGAAGATGCCGCCAGAGACAGGCTTACCATCAATCAGCACGTGCTTCTCATCCAGATGCCAACCACGTGGGCGCACTAACAGAGTGGCGATTTTCTCGTTCAGGCGATACTGTTTGCCATCGGGGTTGCTAAAGGAAATGGTGCCATTGATAGCGTCACGCAGGTTGATCTGGCCTTGAATAGTGGCCTCCCAGGTAGGAGCATGCGAGTCCTCGAAGTCGGCCATGAAGACTTTCGCGCCAGAGTTGAGTGCATTAATAATCATCTTGCGGTCAACGGGGCCGGTGATCTCGACACGGCGATCCATCAGATCAGCCGGAATGGAGGCGACTGTCCACTCGCTCTCTCGAATATGGGCCGTCTCCGGCAAGAAATCTGGTAGCTTACCAGCATCGATGTCGGCTTGGCGTTGCACGCGGCGTGCTAGCAATTCTTCGCGGCGATTCTCGAAGGCCCGTGAGAGTTTGGCGACCAGGTTCATGGCCTCCGGCGTCAAAATCTGTGCGAATTCCGGTGTAATGGGGGCTTTAATCTCGATGCCCTCAGCGTAGTGCGTCTGTGCTTGCGTGGTCATGGAGCGTTTATCCTTTCGATATTCCACAATGTAGAAACGCGCATTCCATCTGTCATTATTATAGCATAAAGGCGCGGACGAAAGCAGCGTTCGCACAGCAGGGAGATGCAAGATAAAGCTGGCATTGGTTAGATTGCGAACCAATGTCAGCTTTATCTTGCTCAGAGATCGCGGATTTAGCAACAATTAGTGGAATTGTGCTTCTTCCGTCGAGCCAACCAGTGCTGTCGTTGAGGCTGTGCCGCCTGTGATAACCTGTGCTACCTCGTCGAAGTAGCCAGTGCCGACCTCGCGCTGATGCTTGGTGGCTGTGTAACCGTACTCCTCGGAGGCGAACTCGTTTTGCTGCAATTCAGAGTAGGCTGCCATGCCACGCTCTTTGTAGCCACGCGCCAGCTCGAACATGCTATAGTTAAGGGCGTGGAAACCGGCCAGCGTGATGAACTGGAAGACATAACCCATCTCAGCGATAGTTTGCTGGAAGTTGGCGATGGCTTCGGGCGAAAGTTTCTTACGCCAGTTGAACGAGGGTGAGCAGTTATAAGCCAGCAGTTTGCCAGGGTAGCGTGTATGAATAGCTTCAGCGAAGCGTCGTGCCTCATCCAGATTCGGCTCAGAGGTTTCGCACCAGATCAGATCACAGTAGGGAGCATAGGAGAGACCGCGTGCGATAGCTGAGTCCAGTCCGCCACGAATACGGAAGAAGCCTTCGGGTGTGCGCTCACCAGTCACGAATGGACGGTCAGCAGGATCTATGTCACTTGTTAATAACAAGGCACCATTGGCATCGGTGCGTGCGATGAGGATAGTTGGTACACCCATCACGTCAGCCGCCAGACGGGCCGAGACAAGATGGCGAATAGCCGATTGCGTGGGAATGAGAACCTTGCCGCCCATATGGCCGCATTTCTTTTCGGACGACAGTTGATCCTCGAAATGCACGCCTGCCGCGCCAGCCTCAATCATGGCTTTCATAATCTCAAAGACGTTGAGCGGTCCACCAAAGCCGGCCTCAGCGTCGGCAACGATGGGGGCAAACCAGTACGTATTGCCTTTACCCTCGGAATGTTGAATCTGGTCGGCACGTTGCAATGCCTGATTGATGCGTTTTACCACGTGTGGCACGCTATCAGCGGGATAGAGGCTCTGGTCAGGATACATTTGACCGGCCAGATTGGCGTCTGCCGCCACCTGCCAGCCACTCAGATAGATAGCCTTGAGACCCGCTTTGACCTGTTGCACAGCCTGATTGCCGGTCAATGCACCTAGTGCAGCCACATATGGTTCGCTGTGCAACAAACTCCAGAGGCGTTCGGCCCCCAATTGTGCCAGTGTATGTTCAATCTTGATAGAACCACGTAAGCGTAACACGTCCGAGGCGCTATAGGGGCGTTTGACACCCTGCCAACGTGGGTCGGTTTCCCACTGCTTTGTCATCTCT
>JAJZEJ010000668.1 GCA_021828635.1 Chloroflexota bacterium | reverse complement strand
TTTACAATACTTTGCCGTAAAAGTCAATACTCCTGATCTGGCAGGGTAGGGTTTGTGAATGTTTGGGACAGAGCAAACAAGCAGGGCGACGCAAGAGATCGCCCTGTTTTCTTTCCAATTCTTAATCTTCGTAAAGTGGGGCAAATTATACCGCCATCATGTTAAGAAGCCAATCAAGGAATTACTTCCTCCCTAAATACACGAAAAATATGACAAACGTTGCTTTTTATGGTATCATTCATTCTGTGATACTCTCTTTTTGGGAATCATCAAGGAATTATTTTCAGTTTCATCAAGAAATTCGGCATGAAAGCAAAGGACAATTACTATGGTGGAAGAACCTCGAATGGATGTACGACTTGCAAGGCGTATCGCTAACAAAAAACAAAAACTTGATACCTATCGTCCCTTGCCTTCGGCTACAGTACAACGGCTACATGGAGATTTCCGCGTACTACTCACGTATAACAGCAATGCTATCGAAGGCAATACGCTGACATTGGCTGAAACACAGATGGTTCTTGAGTATGGCATGACCGTTGAGGGACACCCATTGCGTGAATATCTCGAAGCCACCAATCACGCCGAAGCATTCGATATCCTGAATACACTTCTTACATCGCCCATTATGCTCGAAATCATCTTGAAACTGCACGCTCTCGTCATGGACAAGATTATAGAAGAGGCCGGACAACTACGCCACGTTCAGGTCTACATCCGTGGTTCAAACCACACGCCGCCGCCCGCACGCGATGTACCCTACTATATGATGCAATGGGTTGACTGGCTGCAAAGCGACGATGCGCTATGCTATGATGCTATCACACGCACAGCCATTGCCCATCACGATTTTGAGACCGTACACCCATTTATTGACGGCAATGGGCGTGTGGGGCGCTTATTGATGAATTTAATGCTCATGCAGGAAGGCTACCCACCGGCACTGATCCTCAATGCATGGCGTACACGCTACATTACAGCTTTGCAAGCGGCACATCGCAACGAGTACACCGATCTGGTCAACCTCGTTGGCGTTGCTGTCGAGCATAGCCTTGATCTCTATCTGGAAGCGTGCGAAGCAAGTACAGCCCATCTGCTACCATTAAAAGAACTCGCGGAGCTTTTTGGATTGGATAATAACTACCTCGGTCAATTGGCACGCCTCGGCAAGATTGAAGCAACGAAAAGAGGTGCGTTCTGGTATGCCTCACGCGAGGCCATTCAGCAATATTTGCGTGAGGCGCAGGAGCAACCGAGAGGAAGACGCTCACAACGGACAAAACAATGACACATACAAAACACCTGGGTTTTTCAGTCTGTATGTTTATGTCGTACAATGCCATCATGCGGGTGTGGGATAACGCGAGGAGAACATACTATGTCAGAATCAACGCAAAAACAATTCACGCAACATAAACATACTAATCGCCTCATTCACGAGACGAGTCCATACCTCTTACAACATGCTCATAATCCGGTAGACTGGTATCCCTGGAGTGAGGATGCCTTCAAAAAAGCCCAGGCCGAAGATAAACCTATTATGCTCAGTGTCGGCTACTCCGCCTGCCACTGGTGCCACGTCATGGAGCGCGAGTCCTTCGAGAATGAAGATATCGCTAAACTCATGAACGAGCATTTTGTCTCGATCAAGGTGGACCGCGAGGAACGCCCGGACATCGATGGTATCTATATGCAGGCCGTGCAGGCACTGACGCAACAGGGCGGTTGGCCCATGACCGTCTTCATGACGCCCGATGGTCGCCCTTTTTATGGTGGCACCTACTTCCCGCCCAATGATCGCCGCTACGGACGCGAAACCATGCCTGGCTTCCCGCGTGTGCTGCTCAGCATCACCAATGCCTACACGCAGCATCGCCAGGAGATCGAGGAGCAAGCCAATAACATTGCTGATTTCTTGCAGCAACGCAGCGACGCGCCACTACGCCAACATAGCGGCACAACGGCGACTACAGGTGGGCAACCACTAGACATGCTTAATAGTGCCAGCGCACGTCTAGCTGCCGACTTCGACGACAAGCATGGCGGTTTCGGTCATGCACCAAAGTTCCCCAACACCATGTCACTGGAATTGCTGCTACGTATTCACCTGCATCGTCAGCGCCATGAAATCGCTGAGGCTAGCCCTAAGCAGCAACATAGCGAACTGACAATTATCGAAAAGACGTTAAGATACATGGCGAACGGCGGCATCTACGACCAGTTGGGCGGCGGCTTCCATCGCTACTCCGTCGATGCCGAATGGATGGTCCCACATTTCGAGAAGATGCTGTACGATAACGCCTTGCTCAGTCGGCTCTACCTGCATACCTACCTCGTCACTGGGCAACCACTCTATCGGCGCATTGTCGAAGAGACGCTGAACTACGTGATCCGCGAGATGACCGCGCCGGAGGGTGGTTTCTACTCGACGCAGGATGCCGATAGCGAAGGTGAAGAGGGCAAATTCTTTCTGTGGACACAGGCCGAGGTTCAGCAGGCGCTACCAACCGGTGACGCGACGGTCTTCATGCACTATTATGATGTCACGCAACATGGCAATTTCGAGGGCAAAAATATCCTGCACATCGACTATAATGCACAACAGGTGGCCGATGAGGCGAAGATCAGTCTGCCAGAGCTACAAACCATTCTAGCTCGTGACCGCGACATCCTGTTCAAGCGACGCGAACAGCGTGTCAAACCAGCACGTGACGAGAAGATACTGACCTCGTGGAACGGCCTAACGCTACGCAGTTTCGCTGAAGCCGCACGCTACCTCACGCGGCCAGACTACTTGCAGGTTGCCATCAACAACGCGAATTTCCTGCTCAACAACTTGCGTCAGCAGGGGCGTCTGCTGCGCACCTACAAGGATGGGCGTGCGCGTCTCAATGGCTACCTGGAAGACTATGCCTTTCTGGCCGATGGTCTGCTGGCACTTTACGAGGCCAGTTTCGACGTGCGCTGGTTCAATGAGGCACGCAGCTTGATGGATAGCGCCATCGCACTCTTCGCCGATCAGCAGAACGGCGGCTTTTTCGACACAGGTACCGATCACGAACAACTCATCAGCCGTCCCAAAGACATTATGGATAACGCCATTCCAGCTGGCAATAGCGTGGCCTCTGATGTGCTATTACGCCTCGCCGCCTTCACGGGGGATGATACCTACCGTCAGCGTGCCGATGACTACCTGCAACCTTTGGCCGAGATCATGGTACAGCATCCACAGGCTTTCGGACACGCCCTGGCTGCGCTGGACTTCGCGCTCTCTCCTGGCAAAGAGATTGCTATCATCGGGCAACCCCGCGAAGCCGATACACACGCCCTGCTAGAGGTTGTCAACAATCGCTACCTGCCTGCTAGCGTCCTAGCTTGTGCCGCGCCCACTGATAGCGCCGCTATGCAAGCAATACCACTGTTGGCGCATCGTCCTCTCAAAGACGGGAAAGCCAGCGCCTACGTCTGCCAGCACTTTGCCTGTCTCGCGCCCGTCAATATGCCTGATGAACTGGAAAAACTTTTATAGCAATATAACCTTATTAGCCTATGGCACCCACAAGAGGTGTCACTACATGTGCATTTCGCACATTCACACATAGTATATGTAGTGACACCCCTTGTGGGTGCCATGCCAGGGCCATGCACTTAATCATTGACGTACAACAATTCTCCTTTGATGTCACGCCGATAGAGGATGCCACTACTGGCGAGATGCTCCAGAGCCAGAGCCGCCGCCGCAACCTCGCGGCGTTCCGGTCGCTGGACACCCGGTGGAATGAATTGTTGCGCAACCTGCTGAGATGAAAAGACGGTCAGTGAGCCGGGATGCTCCTGCAAGTAATTCATAACAGCTCGCTCATACCATTTGACCATATCAGCAGGACGGGCTGGACGTGGCGCGGGCGGTGGTGTGACAATCATTACGGGACAAGGAGCGGCGGTAAGCAGACTACGCGAGATACTACCGAACAAAAAACGGCGCAACTTATCTCGAAAAGTATTGCCGCGACTGCCAACAACAATCAGATCAACATGAAATTCTCGCGCGACCTTGACAAGCTCTTCCAGTGGTATGCCCAGGCGAATAACGCGCTGCACATGTTCGGTCTCTATGCCTTGCATTTCTAGTAATGCGCACGCTTTGCTTAGCAGTTCCTCTGCCTGCTGGCGCTGCTCCGATGTCATAGCCAGAGGGAGTATCTGTCCAACGTACATACCTGGATTAGTGGTCATCGTCTGCAACGCAGGGACCACAGTTAGTACAATCAGGGACACCGATGGTACGGTCTGTGCGAAGAGTGCGCCAACCGCACGGAGAGCCTGTTGTGTTATGGGAGTGAGGTCGGCATCGACACCCAACAAGATACGCCTATCCATACGCCTCCCAGTCCTTTTGTGTTTCTCCTCACACTGCGCTGGTTAGATGGAACATTGTACGATGCAAGCGAATGGGCTATCTTTGAATCGGTACCGATACATAGTATATCTGTTTTCTGCAGAAGAGGCAAGCGAAAGGCAGGAGAGCAATGAATACCATGCTGGATACGCCACTCTGTGACATGAGCCTGGCGGCATTGGCGGACCGCTGCGCTCTAGAGGTGTGCAAATACCGCCGCCATGAGGCCAATGATGACCATTATTGTCTGGAAATCTTTCGACGCGCGGTCGTTCAGCGCAACCGCGAAGCCTGGAATATCCTCTACACGCAATTTTATGAAAGCGTCTGCCTCTGGTTCCGTCGTCATCCCTATCGGGAAGCTGCATTACGCTATGAAACCGAAAAAAATTACGTTGACGACACTTTCAAACGCTTCTGGCAATGGTCTAGCAAACAGCAAAAATTGGAATTTAGCTCGCTGGCCGCGGTGCTTAAAGCCCTGCATCTTTGCCTGAACAGCTCCATTCTGGACACACTGCGCACCTACTCCCGTTCTAAAGAGGAACCCATTCCCGAAAACGGGCAAGCAGATAGTAGCCTGTTTCAGGCCGAGGACAGCTATAATCAGGACGACTGGTGGCCTATCATTGCCAGCATCCTGGCCAATCCACGCGAACGGCGCGTTATCTACCTGCTCTACCATTGTGGACTCAAGCCACGCGAGATCATTCAGCGTTGTCCCGGCGAATTTGCCGATGAACAAGAAATTTATCGCCTCACACGCAACGGCCTGGAACGTCTGCGCCGCAATGGCGATACACTACGTTGGCGCTTAGGCCACGAAAACTACTCCACTTATGACGGGAAAATCGCACGGAACTGAGCCAAAATGGCGCTGCGTTGCGACAAAATTTGATTAATGTTCAAGTTTGCCAGTTTGTCAATCGTCGTGGTAGTGACTGTAGGAGTTGCGGTCGTTGTGGCCGTCGTGGTAGGAGTAATTGCCAATTGTTGCGATGCACTGAGTGCTGGCGTATAGCCCAACGCGGCAACGGTCTGTTGACCCGCGTTGCTGAAGAGCCAGTTGATAAATTTTTCAGAGAGCAAACTTTCATGGCCCGCGACAATACTCACCGGTACAGGCACAGGAATCGCGCCATCACGCGGCCACACAATCTTGAGAGCCGCGCCTGTAGCGATAAGGTCGCGTGCCAGTTCATCAGAAGAGATACCAACAGCCACCTTACCCGTCGCCACATCATTAACAACCTGCGTCCCAGACGTTAAATCTACCGCGCCATTCTTCTGTAATGCACTAAAGTAGGGCAAGCCGCTCTTCTGTAAGAGATAGCCAACCAGTGCCAATGCCGCATCCGAGGAGGAAGGATTGCTAAATTCTACCTGCCCACGATACGCACTCGATGTCAAGTCTTTCCACTGTTGCGGCACCGGCAACGTCATACCTTTATGGTAGACAATCACATCATTGATGCTGAATGCACCAGCCCAATCAGTACCCACAAACGCCGGTGCCAGGAGCGGCTCATTAGCGGGCTTATAGGTCGATAGGATTTTCTGCTGCGCCAGAAAGTCCATAGAAGAGGGATCAGAGAGCATTATCACATCAGCTTTGACGCCACCAATCTGCCGCTCAGCCGCGATACGTTGCAAGAGCGTACCCGTGCCACCAGTAACAACATTGACGGTAATACCGGAAGCATAACTCTCAAACGCTTGTGCTAGTTTCTGCCCCTCACTCTGCGTGAGCGTTGCGTAAATCGTCAGTGTCGCCGCCGCATCGGGCGTCGCCGTTGACGACGGCACTGAGACTGAACCAGGCGAGGTAGTCGCAATATTCGTACTACCACAGGCAGCAAGCAACAAGAGCAATGCCGTCAACAGTGCCACAAACGGTGTGAAACCATACAATTTTTTTGTTATTCTTGATCTTTTCTGTGCCATCATACAGACCCCCCTGATATAAATAACGAACGACACCCATCGCAATACTGACGAAAGTAACCTATCCTATTTTCACCTCCCCATTGGGGTTGGGGCCGATTTATCGCGCTCGCCCACGTAGCCACTCCACACCAAGATAGATTGCCATAAACAGGCTACCACAGAGAAGCAATGTGAGGAATGGATCAAAGACTATATGAAAACGCATATAATCGTCCAGCCGGTAGCCGCCGAAAGTCGTAATCACGACACCGTAAAGGGCCAGCAAGACCAGTAGATTCATCTCCAGAACTATCGGCGCTTTGCGCGTGCGCGTCCAGCAAAGTAGCAGCAACCAGGCTAACGCACAAAGCGGAAACAGGATGTTCCAGCCATAGAGCCATCTGTACACAGCTTTCAGCCATAGAAGCGGAGTGAACATCGCTTTGATCGGGCCAGCCGTTGAGGCATCATAGTAGGTTGTCAACGAAACAAAGCAGAGCGGCACCGATTTTACGACAAACTCGACCGGATGATGCAGAATAATATTCTCCGCGAACTGTCCCGCTGATTGATAGTTATTGTGTTTCAGCGCCGGAACATACGGCAAGATGCGATACGGATCAGTACCCAGACGCGCAACTACACTATCGAGCTGATGAACCACCGCCGCATCTTGTGCAGGAGCTTCGTTTTGCATATTGTACTGTAACACTTTGCCCATCAGGTTGAAATTCACCACACCCGTCAAGCCAAAGTATCCATTCGTCAGACCATTCATGCCTACGTAAGCCAACACGAGCGCGTAAACCAACGCAAATGCCAGCAACAAACGTCGCCACCATTGACGCAGATTGCCCTTTTGCCACACAACCAACAGCAAGTATGCGAAAAGCATTATTGGCATATAGATCCATTCTGGGCGTGTGAACAATAAAAGGATCAGGCAAACTACCATGCACCAGAAGGCACGAGACTTCATAGTACGCATAAACCAGAGCAACAGCAACACCAGCGTCGTTATCTCCCACAGCGCCATGCCCTCGGTCATAATTGGCTTGACATACGCGATCAATATCACATTGGGACCAATCAAGAGACCAACAACAAAGGCCAGCCAGGTGCGTTTCCACAATAGAAGAGCAATAGCGTAACATTCTAGCGTTGCCAGCGCGAAGAAAACGGCCTGCACTATTTCGACTGCCACAAGGTTGCCACGCCCCGCGAGAAGATAGACCAGTATCACAAAAAGTGGATAACCTGGAAGTCGCCACAAGTCAACCAACATAGAAGGATGCACCAGAATATGTGCTACGACATTCAAATACGCCGGTGTATCCGCATTAATCTCCGGTGTAGGATAGTTCAGATAGTAAACAGTTTCTACCACGCCTGTCAAAATAAGCAGAATAGCTCCAAAGCAGGCATAGCGATTGGTATGCCAAGCCTCATGTAGCCTGCGCACACACACACGCCCAAAGCGTAAAAAAGACATTATATTCTAGCTTTCACATCGTTCTCATCGAACGAAACAACATTCCTCTAAATAGATGGATGATCTACCACTGAATGTAACGAGTGAGTAACCTGAACGATACAGAAAGATTACTCTCTACAGATTCTTGACATGCTATAAAAGCAGAGATTACAATAGAGCAGAGTAATAAAGTAATACTCTTGATATCTCACTAGTCGCCCTTGAACGAGGAGGTTCATCTTGCCTAGTTCAGAAAGCCTGCGCATTCGCCCTTACTTACTGTCACTGAAAAACGCTCCCCCCGCCCCTTTACCAGAACAGCGAGCGGCACTGCCATTGCTAGTCGATAATTACCTGGGGCATCCTGTTCCACTACCACCTGGTACTCAGGTCGAGAAGGTTTCCGTCAATGGCATACCCGCGGAATGGATTAGCCTTCCAGATGCAGACACGGAGCGAGTCCTCTTGTATTTGCATGGGGGAGCTTATGCCCTCGGCTCATGTGACTCCCACCGTGATCTGGTAGCCCGTATCAGTGCCAGTTCCGGCATACGTGCGCTCTTGATAGAGTATCGCCTTGCGCCAGAACATGTTTTTCCAGCTGGTCTTGACGATGCTCTCTCGGCTTATCACTGGCTACTAGCAAATGGAGTCAAGCCAGAACATATCATCATTGGTGGCGACTCAGCAGGTGGTGGTCTGGCTCTGGCACTACTACTCACCCTGAAAAAGAACGACGAACCTTTGCCAGCAGGGGCTGCACTACTCTCTCCCTGGACTGACCTGGTTGGAACCGGTGAAAGTCGGACAACACGTGCCGAAGCCGACCCGTGGATTTCCGCTCCTGCCATCCAGTTTGTCGTAGGATTGTACACTGGCGAGGAAGATGCACATAATCCTCTCATCTCACCTGTGTATGCCGACCTCAGTGGTCTTCCTCCATTATGCATCCATGTAGGAAATGATGAAGTATTGCGGGACGACTCCATACACATCGCTGAACACGCTCAGGCTGCTTATGTAGAGGTCCAGCTAACAGTCTGGGAAGGAATGTGGCACGTCTTTCCAGTATTCGCACATGTCTTGCCAGAAGGACAGCAAGCAATTGAGCAGATTGGCGCTTTTATACGCCAGCAAACACAACGCTCATAACCGCTTGATTATGCCTAAAAAATGATCGTTACAAAGACATAGCGCACATAACACCACACATGACGGGCATGGCATCCCTTGTGGGTGCCATGTCTTTCTGCTTACCTGTTTCACGGTACTTGATTTTTGGCTTATTCTATGGTACAATTGATTCTGTAATCCTCACAAGAGGCTCCCCGCCTCGTGTATAACATCCCAATATTCCACACAGTTGTTTGCCACGAAAGGGCTTCTCCATGTCAGCTTCACAAAGCTCCTCTTCCGCTACTACGTCGTCGTCCAATTTTCCTATTCCCACTCTCAGCACGGGACGCTGGCTCTGGTTCGGCTTGCAACACTTTACACGTCCACAATGGGAACAGATTTGCATCCAGGCTGCACAATGGCAGGTACAGGGGTTGCACCCCAAGATCGCTGATGGCCTCAATCGCTGGTACGACCAGGCTGGTCTGCTGATGCTCAAAGAGGTTGCCGAGCAGCACAACCTGCATGTCATCCCCTACTACTATTGCTATGGTCCACAATTCGGTACACAACAGATTAGTGCCGAAGCTGCCATCTCCATCTGGGCGGGTAGCGTTTTCGGTGCGGTCATTCCCGACATCGAAGACCAGTATATGGGTCAGTATGAGAGTGCGACCAGCTTTGCGCAGCAGGTACGCGCTCACTTCAAGGGACTCTGGATACCCACACTGTATGCCAATCCCGACGTGCATCCCGTACCGCTCCTCTCGCTCAACCCATACATGGACGCCTGGCTACCACAGGTCTACTTCGCGGAATGGAATGGCAACGCTCAGGCTGCTATCGCGTATGTCTATCCGCAGTGGCAACACTTTGACCAACTTGCCAGAGAGCAAGGCCAGGGTGGCTTAAAACCCATTCTGCCAATCATCTCGCTGGAGAATCATGTCGCCCTCGATCAGATCAGCGATTTCATCGCCCGTATGCACCATTACGGCTATATCGGCTTTTGGCATTATGGCTGCTACGCGCCCTACGCCGATACGATCAAACATACACCTATGCCGACACCCACACCACCGCCAGTAGCGCCACATCCGCCTACCTCACCCATATCAACCCAATTAAGCTTCAGTGACGATGATCGGCAAGTCTGGACGCTCTATAAGACCATTCGCATCAATGAACAAAGTGCCATTGAGCAGAGTTGGCTACGCGCACGCTATCAACGCGGCTGGAACTTTGGCCCTCCACTGGAAGAGGAACATCGCGTTACACGCAACGCCAAGAGCTACATTGAGCAGCAATTCAGCGCCGCTCGCGCCTCACTGGACACCGAGAGCAACCAACTCACCTGGTGGACGACCAGCGGTCCTGTGCATGTCTAACACATGAAATGGGCATCACTCAGCAGAGCGAGCGCAAGGCATCGCCCTGTTCCCGACACCCTCTTGCATCCTATGATATACTAGGCAAGGTACAAAATAACTTGACGGAACTGGCGATGATGAAGAGGAGTAGCCTGTCAGGGATACACAGCGAGCCGACGATTGGTGCAAGGTCGGCTATCGGAGCAGGTGAACGGCGCTTAGGAGCCAGTACAGTACGGTGAATGAGTGGCTTCACGACGGTGAAGAAGCAGGGTGGAACCGCGCATGCTTTCATAGGGTCATAGCTCCAGGCTTACCCACAAGCATTCGTCCCTGGGCATCAAAGAATTGAAGATGCCTGGGGCTTTTTAGTTTACTCTGCAAAAAAAAGGAGACCACTCATGACGCTAGCAGAAAGTAGCGAAAACACAACGGAAGTCAAGGATACACCCCTGGTTCCTATCGAAAAAGTCGTCGCATTGAGCAAGCGGCGCGGCTTCGTCTACCCCAACTCCGAGATTTATGGTGGCGTCGCTGGCATCTATGATTTCGGCCCGCTCGGCGTCGAACTGCGCAACAACATCCGCCGCTACTGGTGGTGGTCAATGGTGCAACTACACGATAACGTAGTGGGCATCGAGGGCGCGAATATCACTCACCCACGTGTGTGGGAAGCTAGCGGCCATGTCGAGAACTTTGTTGACCGCCTGACCGAGTGCGCTAACTGCAAACGTCGTTTCCGCATCGATCATCTGCCAGAAGAGAACTGGGAGCAACACAAATGTCCCAACTGCGGCGGCAAACTGGGCGAACCACGCAACTTCAACCTGCTGATGGAAACCTACCTGGGCGTAGTCGAAGGCGACCGCATGAAAACCTATCTGCGCGGCGAAGCCTGCCAGAACATTTACCTGGACTACGATAACGTGCTGAAATCCTCGCGGGTGCAAATACCCTTTGGCATCTGCCAGATTGGTAAAGCCTTTCGCAACGAGGTTACACCTGGCAACTTCCTGTTCCGCCAGCGCGAGTTTGAGCAGTGGGATTTGCAATACTTTGTCCATCCCAGCGAGATGCAGCAGTGGTTCGACTACTGGAAGCAGTTCCGCTTCGACTGGTACAACGGCATCATCAACCACAAAGATCGTCTGCGCTTCCGCCCGCATGGTCCCGACGAACTGGCCCATTATGCCAAACAAGCATATGATATCGAATATCGCACCATTCTCGGTTGGCAGGAGTGGGAGGGCATTCACTGGCGGCAGGATTGGGATCTCTCGCGCCACAGCCAGTATAGCGGCCAGGACTTGAGCTATACCGATCCACTCACAAAGGAACGCTATATCCCGTGGATCGTCGAGACCTCTGGCGGCGTAGATCGCACCTTCCTCAATCTGCTGCTCGACGCCTACGAAGAGGAGCCGGACCCCTCTGGCCGCGAGAAAGAGGTACGCACCGTGCTACACCTGCACCCGATGCTCGCACCAGTCAAGGTCGCCGTGTTACCACTGCAAAAGAACAAAGAGGAACTGGTCACGACCGCCAAGACGCTACACCAGAAACTTAGGCGCATGATGGTTTCGCAGTATGACGATGTGCAGAATATCGGTCGCCGCTATCGCCGCCAGGACGAGATCGGCACACCCTATTGCGTCACCATCGACTTCCAGACGCTAGAAGACCAGACCGTCACGCTACGTGAGCGCGACACCACGAGCCAGATTCGCATCCACATGGAAGAACTCCCCATGTACCTGCTCGACCATGTGACGTGGAAATAGCTTGAGAGCAAACAGGGCGAGTGCAAGGTTCCTTGCGTTCGTCCTGCCCATCGTCGCCCTGCCTCTCTAAACAACTTACAACCCTGCCTCTCAGGAAAAACCAACATTGACCGAAAAAAATGGTAGAGGCCAATTTATCGCGCCCATTTTGTATCTGCACGAGGAAGAGGTTGCAAACATTGACCGAGAACAATGGTAAAGGCCAATTTATCGCGTCCACGCAGGGTGGGCAGATGGCCTTCAATCGTCCGCCGCGCATACTCATCACCGCGCCACAGGAGACTGTTGAGATACCCAGACCCCCTAAGCGCGAAACGCCACAGGCCAGACCTGGCTGGTTCTCGCTCCTCCTTCCCTTAATCTCGGTCGGACTCATGGTCGGCATCTATATCCTTATCAACCACTCCTCAATGCAAGAAATGGTCTTTCTGTTGCCAATGGCTGTCTTCGCTATTATGACACCTGCTTCTACTATGCTCACAGCTCGCCAGCGTGCCTCAGCAGTAGCACGACAAAATAAAGAGAATGAGGCCAAATATCGGGTTGCGTTGCAGCAGATCAGCGAACACCTGACACAGCGACGCGAAGAACAACACTGTGTGGCATTGCTCACCGATCCCAATCCAACAGAATTGGAGCTACGTATTGTGGGGCGCACGCAACTTTGGGAGCGGCGTCCTGACGACCCGGATTTTCTGGCAGTACGCATTGGGACAGGAGCGCGTCCTTTCTCAGTCACCCTCAAGCTACCAGAGGTCGATGTAACCGACCCACTAACACCAGAGATACAGGCGCTCAAAGAGGATTTTAGCATGATCGAGAATCTGCCTTGCACGCTACCATTGTCAAAAATCAAATCACTCGGCATTACCGGGCGACGGCAGGATGTGGCGGCACTCTCGCGTGAGCTGCTCTGTCAGATCGCCACGCTGCACGCGCCAGAAGATGTACGCATCTTGGGCATCTATCCGGCCTCGCAGCGCAAAGATTGGGACTGGTTGCGCGACCTGCCACACACCACACCGCTTAAAGGCTGGAAACGCGACCGGTTGACGGCGGTCGGCGAGGATGACGCAAACACGCTACTCAACATGATGCTGGAGGAACTAAGTCAACGAGCCTCGAAAAGCGCGGAACAACAGCCAGCAAATGGCACATCATCATCGACCACCCCACCGCTCATGCTACCTCATCTAGTTGTTATTGTGCATGACTATGTAGAGATACGCAAACATCCCGCTCTTACACATGCCTTCAAACTTGGCGAACAATTGGGCGTCTCCGTGATCTATCTAGTAGCACAACAACAGGCCATTCCAAGCGAGTGTCGGGGCGTGGTACGGCTCACTGAAGATGGTAGACTCTCTTACGCACAGATAGGTACGGCAGGCGAGGCATTGGCAAATATTACGGCTGACCTCATCGACCTGGAACATGCCGCCCGCATCAGCCGCAGTCTCAGTACCATTCAGGTTGCCAGCGACGATGACGCAGATATCAGCTTATCCACAAATGTGCGCCTGCTCGATCTGCTCGACATCACTTACATTGATCAGTACAATCCAGAACAATGGTGGAGCAATAGCAGTCCACCGCGTTTTGGACACCTGCGCGTCCCAATAGGCATTGGTCTCAAGGGACCAGTCTGGCTCGACCTGAACGAGTCTGTGCATGGCCCGCATGGCATTATCGCGGGTACCACCGGGTCCGGCAAAAGTGAGCTACTGCAATCCCTGATCGTTGGTTTAGCCGTGACGCATCATCCCCATCTGGTCAATTTCGTGCTGGTCGATTTCAAAGGTGGTGCCGCTTTTAAGCCATTCGAGAAGATACCGCATACTGTCGGCATGGTGACAGACCTGAGCGGCAAATTGACCGAGCGGGCGTTGGTGGCACTCAAAAGCGAGCTGCGACGGCGCGAGCATATTTTGAGCAAGGCCAATGCTCGTAAAATCGCCGAGTATCAGACCATGCATATGCAAAATCCCAAAATCTACGAGCCACTGCCTGAACTACTCATTATTATTGATGAGTTCGCGGAACTGGCGAAAGAGCATCCAACCTTCATGGAGGGACTCGTTAGCATCGTGCAAAAAGGACGCAGCCTGGGCGTACACCTGATCTTGGCGACACAAAAACCTACCGGCTCAGTCAACGCCAACATCTGGTCAAACCTCAAATTTCGCATCTGCCTGCGTGTCGCTTCACTGCAAGATAGCCGCGATATGCTAGGGCGCTCAGAAGCTGCCTTGTTGCCTAGCACCATTCCTGGCCGCGCCTATTTTCAGATTGGTGCCGAGATTTTTGAACTATTTCAAATAGCCCGCGTCTCGCTACCCGCACGTGTTGCCTCCGAGGCGATCCTAGCTGGCAGGCAGGATAGTGCCAATCTGAGCGATGTGACAGATCAGACCCTACTGATGAGTACGCTTGAACCATATCAGGAGAGCATTGGTGCGGAACTGTTCCCGATCTGGCCCGCGCCACTGCCCCACCGCATCAGCCTGAATGAAGTCTACCGTCAGATTGATCGCTACCATACCCAACAACATAGCGACAAGCTACCGCCCTACGGCTGGCTGACCTGTCCGGTCGGTATGATTGATTTTCCTACTGAACAGCGCCAGGAACCCTGGCTGCTTTCGCTGACCGAGCATGGTGGCCACATGCTGATCGCTGGTGCTGCTGGTGCTGGCAAGAGTACCTTTCTGCGCACGCTGATTACCTCGTTAATCCGCACGCACTCACCAAGCCAGCTGCATCTCTATCTGATTGATTTTGGCGGCCAGACACTGCGCATTTTCGAGCGATTGCCGCATGTAGGCGGCGTCTTTAACGAGAATAACGATGATTATATTCAGCACCTCTTGCGTAAGCTGGAAGGCATCATTGATGAGCGCAAAAAATATTGTACAACGCATCAGATTGATGATTTTCTCGTCTACCAACGGCGACGCTTCGACAATCATAATCTGCCATCGATGCCAGCCGTCCTGCTTGTCATCGACAAATTTATCGAGTTCAAGCAGGCGCATGAGCGTGAG
>JAJZEJ010000006.1 GCA_021828635.1 Chloroflexota bacterium | reverse complement strand
GCTGACCCGCGCGCGCCGCGAGGCCTCGAGCCGGCCGCTGTCGCTCGTCACGCGCACCTTCGGCCTCGCGCAGAATGGCGTCTCGCTGGTGAGCTACGGGACGCTGCTCGCCCAGTTCTCGCCCTGCGTGCTAGTCGGTGCCGCGATCACGCTTGGTCTGGGACGCGACCCGCAACTCGTCCCGATGCTGCCGGGGTTGTGGGCCGCGGTCTTCGGGCTGGGCATCATCGCGACGCGCCCGCACATGCCGCGTGGCATGGGACTGTGATCTGTTTCGCCGCCTATGCCGGTTGACCCTCTTATTTTGGGCGAATTTTGCGCGATGCTCAAGGCCATGTACGCGAGATTGTTGAGGTCAAGCGTGCGACCGAAGAGCAGAAATGTATCAGAGAGGTCAATTCAGGAATCTACTGCTTTGAGCGAGCCTGGCTCTGGTCGGCACTACGAGATCTGCCGCGCAATCCTTCCGGTGAGTACTACCTGACTGATCTTGTTGGTATTGCCGCTACACAAGGACGTGTTGTAAGCACGGTCATGGGGGCGCTTGATGAAACAATTGGCATCAATGATCGTGTACAATTGGCGGCGGCGGAGAAACTGCTGCGTCACCGTGTCCTGGAACAACATATGTATGCAGGTGTGACAATTGTTGACCCTGATACAACGTATATTGATAGAGGTGTGACGATTGGCATGGATACGATTATTTTGCCTGGAACGATGATTACAGGCAAAACGGTGATTGGAGAAGCCTGCCGTATCGGTCCTGGCAGTGTGATTGAACATGCCACGCTCGGAGATCGCTGCATCGTGCGTAATTCGGTGGTTGAATATGCGACATTGGAAGATGATGTAAGTATGGGACCATTTAGCCACTGTCGTCAGGGTGCTTACTTGGCGCGTGGTGTCCGTATGGGCAATTTCGCCGAAGTGAAAAATTCGTACATCGGCTCTGACACCGATATGCATCATTTTAGTTATATGGGTGATGCCACGGTAGGTGAGCATGTCAATATCGCGGCAGGCACAATTACCTCAAACTATGACGGCAAGCAGAAACATCGCACTACGATTGGCGAGGGCGCATTTATCGGTTGTGATACGATTCTCGTTGCTCCCGTCACGATTGGCGAGGGCGCATATACTGGTGCTGGCGCTGTCATCACGCATGATGTACCCGCACATGCGCTGGTCGTAGGGGTTCCGGCACGGCTACGGCGTATGCTTCACCCGCCAGATGCCCCCAATGAAGCGGGCGAAAAGAAGGAGTGAGCGCACTTATGGACGGCCCTGCTATAGCAGGCTTAGTGGCCTCTATTGATTTTCATATCCCCCAATTTGATGCAGAAACATGGCTGCAACTGTTTATCCTGTTTGTCTCTCTGTTTCTCTGCGGCGTGGCATCAGCCGCCGAAACAGCCCTTACCTCAATTAGTCGTATCAAACTGAAAAATCTGGTCGGAGAGGGTGACGCGCTGGCAGCTCAAATCGAACAGATTTTGAATGAGCCGAACCGTTTCCTCTCGACTATCCTGGTGGTCAATAGCGTAGCTGTAATTGTGGCCTCAACAATGGCGACTGTGCTGGCTCTGCGCTTCTCCGCATCGCTTGGTGAATTGATATCCTCGGTTCTTATCTCACTAATTGTCTTAATCTTCTGTGAGATCACTCCTAAGACAGCCGCAGTGCAGAATCCGCTGCGATGGGCGCGTGTCTTGATTGGGCCAGTGCGTGTGGCGGCATGGTTGCTCCATCCAGTGGTCTGGATGCTGAGTGCGATCACTTCATTGCTCGTGCGTATGCTGGGCGGGCAAGTCAAACATCGTGGCCCGTTCGTGACAGAAGAAGAATTGCGCTTGCTGGTGACGGTCGGTGAGGAAGAGGGCGTGTTGGAGGAAGAAGAGACGGAGATGATTCATAGCATCTTCGAGTTCGCCGATACTACCGTGCGCGAGGTAATGGTGCCACGTATCGACATGGTGACGCTGGACAGCAATGCGACGGTGACAGAAGCGGTAGACCTGGCTTTACAGGGCGGTTTCTCACGTATCCCCGTCTATGAAGCTAGCGTTGGAATTGATGAAATTATTGGTGTGTTATATACCAAAGACATGCTGAAACAGTTGCGTGAAGGGCATCATACGTTTCCGATTCGTGATCTGGTGCGCCCTGCTTACTTTGTACCTGAGACAAAGAAGCTGGATGATCTGTTGCGCGAGATCCGGCAGAAGCGTGTACATATGGTGATTGTCGTCGATGAATATGGCTCTGTGGCCGGCTTGGTCACGATTGAAGACCTGGTAGAGGAGATTGTTGGCGATATTAAAGATGAGTACGATCATGAAGAAAATCTGTATGAGCAGGTCAACGAGCGTGAATACATCTTTGACGCCAAGATCAACATCTACGATTTCAACGACGTGATGAATATGCACCTGGAAGATACGGATTATGAAACATTAGGTGGCTTCATGTATGCCCAACTCGATAAAATACCCAATGCGGGTGATATTATTGAATTTGAAGGGCTAACGCTGACGGTACTGGCGACAAAGGGACGGCGCATTACGAAGATACGGGTGGTACGCAATGAACCAGCAGAGCAGAGTAAAACTGACCTGAAACTCTTGCCATCACCGGCTGAGGATGCAAAAAATTCTTATAGCCATAATAATCATAATGAAGAAGCAAAAGATATTCGTGAGAAGCCGCCAGAAGAATCCTCACGTTATGAGTACAGGGGAGCGTAGTCTATGACGACACTGCTATCGAACTTGCCAACTGCTGTGCGTGTAGTCGAGGTAGGGCCACGCGACGGCTTGCAAAACGAGAAGGTGCAGGTTCCCACGGAACAGAAAATCCAGTTCATTAATCTGCTCAGCGAGGCTGAACTACCGGTTATTGAGGCTACCTCGTTTGTTAGCCCTCGTGCTATTCCACAGCTAAATGATGCCGGGGCCGTCATGGGTGGTATCACGCAACGACCATCTATCGCATACCCTGTGTTGGTACCAAACATGAAAGGTATGGAGCGTGCGCTGACTGCCGGTGTGCGTTCTATCGCTGTGTTTACTGCGGCCAGCGAAAGTTTCACGCGCCACAATATCAATGCAACAATTGCCGAGAGCCTGGAGAACTTTCGCCCGGTCATTGCGCTGGCGAGGCGCGAGGGTATTGCCACACGTGGCTATATCTCGACCGTCTTTGGTTGTCCCTACGAGGGCGAAGTAGACCCACAGGCTGTGCGGCACGTCTCTCATGCTCTCTTAGAGATGGGTATCGATGAACTGTCCCTCGGTGATACTATCGGTGTGGCAACCCCCAATCAGGTTGCTGACATACTTGGCCTGTTACTACAAGAAGATCGCATTCCCTCTGGGCAACTGGCCGTGCATTTTCACGATACACGTGGCACGGCACTGGCAAATGTGTTGATAGCCCTGCAAATGGGCATTTTTATCGTAGATTCCTCAGCTGGCGGCCTGGGAGGCTGTCCCTATGCTCCCGGCGCGGCGGGCAATCTCGCCACTGAAGATCTGCTTTACATGCTGCACGGCATGGGCATCCAGACCGGCGTGAACCTGGATAAAGTCGTGGCGGCCACACGCTTTATCGTACCTTATCTGGGTCATCAGCCGACGAGCAAATACTATCAGGCAGCCGAAAGCCACTAAGGCAAGGTACAATTTTCTATTTGAACATTTTGAGAAGCAT